>JBEKWT010000336.1:0-5022 GCA_049512795.1 Occallatibacter sp. | reverse complement strand
ACCGGTCGGTCGGGAGCCCACCCTGCAGTCGAGAAGAGGATACACCATAGAAATCCACGCGATAGTCGCTGGAGATGGCGCCCAGCCTGTGGATATTGAGGAAAGCATTGGTGATCTGCAGGGGATCGAAGGTCCACTCCATGTGGCGGATGCCGCGAGAAAGTGCCTCGCGCCGTTGCTCCCATTTGAGTTGCGCGCCAAGGCCGCGATTGCGGTGGGAGAGGCGCACAGCAAGCATGTGCGAGTGAAGGTAAGGCTGCGGTCCATTTTGGGTTCGCTTGATCCCCGGCAAAGACATGGCGAAACCGACCAATTTTTCAGCGGATTTTGCGCCTGATTCGCTTTCAAAGGCGCCGATCACCTGGCCCCCGATCTTTGTCGCCAGAAGAAAGGTTTTGCGCGGAATGACGTCGTTCTCGTCGTAGCCCCAGGTCTCGATCTGGAGCTGGACGCAGGCTTCCAACTCCTCAAATCCGTCGCACGAACGAATCTCGATCATGGCCGCGCCGCCTGTTTTGCCTCTCGCGTCGGATCGTCCCGGCCAGGCGCGTCTCTGTTCGCCAGTTTTTTCTTCGCCTGCTCCCAAAGAGTCTCGAGCTCCCGCGGCGACAGATCTTCGAGAGGGCGCGGCGCGGTGCGTTCCATTTCGCTGAATCGCTGACGGAAACGCAGATTGCAGTTGCGCAGAGCCATCTCCGCATCCACGCCCAGATGGCGTCCGAGATTGACCACGGTGAACAACAGGTCGCCAAGCTCAGCCTCCACGGCAGGCTTGCGTTCCGGATCGCCCGATTCGGCTTCGGCGGTCAGCTCGGCCGCCTCTTCCGCGACTTTCGGCAGCAGCTCGCGCCAGCTCGGCCAGTCGAATCCGGATTTCTGCGCCTTGGCGCCGAGCTTGGAAGCTTCTGCCAGCGCGGGCATCGCGCGAAGAACGCCGTCAAGCCGCGACACCGGGTCGTTCCCTTTCGCACCGGGCCCTGCCCCGCCGGCCCCCGCCTCGCCGGTTGTTGATCCGTGACTCTGCACCGCGCCTGCAGGTTTTTCCGCAGCACCCTTCTCCGCGGCTTTGATCTCTTCCCAGTTGCGCAAGGCAGCGGCTGCCGACCCCTCCACCGCAGCGTCCACATTCGCTTTGTTGCCTGCGGCGCGCGATGCTTCCTCGCCGAAGACGTGAGGATGGCGGCGAATCAGCTTGCGATTCAGATGATCGAGAACGTCCGCGATCGTGAAATGGCCCTCGTCGGCAGCCATCTCCGCATAAAAAAGAACCTGCAGAAGCAGATCGCCCAGCTCTTCGGCAAGATGGTCGAAGTCGCGCCGCTCGATGGCGTCGAAGACCTCGTAGGCCTCTTCAAGGGTGTACTTGCGAATGGAGTCGAAGGACTGCTCGCGGTCCCAGGGGCAACCGCCGGGAGCGCGCAACCGAGCCATGATGGCCACTGACTGCTCAAACAATGCCGCCGCCCGCGCCGGATCGGAGGTGGTTTGCGGCGTGGGATCCTTCGCGCTGGAGCTCTCTGGCGGCAGATCCATCCATCTCCATTTTACCTTGCCCGTTTTAATCTGGCCCTTTTTCACGAGCCTGGGAGCGGCCGCAATGGTCGCCGCGTCTTACGCACAAGACTCCTGAGCCGTATACTCAATCTCTTCAATGATCCGCGTTCTTGGCACCATTATCGCCGGGCTTCTCGGGCTGGCCTTCGGCCGCTTCCTGAACGTGTGCCTGAGCCGATGGCCCACGGGCGAGAGCATCGTCCATCCGCGCTCGCATTGCATGAGCTGCGGGCGAACGCTCGAGTGGTGGGAAAATGTGCCGTTGGTAAGTTGGCTGGCGCTGCGCGGGCATTGCCGGAGTTGCCGCGCGTGGATTGGCTGGCGCTATCCGCTGGTCGAGCTGGCGGTAGGGGTGCTGTGGGCGTATTCCTGGTGGCACATCCTGCCAGAGCTTCTTGATCCGCGTTTGCCAATCATCTTTACGTACCACGACCTGGTGGATGCGATCGGGAAAATGATCTTCTATTGGCTGCTGGTGGCACTGGCAGCTCTCGATGCTGAAAGTCTCTGGCTTCCAAACTGGTTCACATTTCCGGGGATCGCTCTTGGGTTCTGTGTTGCCATTGCGAAGGCGACTTTCGTTGCACTCTCCCCCATTCACGACACAGTCAACAGGTTTGAAACGGTTAGATATGAGACCGGTCAAGCAGCAATTAGCTCCCTCGTAGGAATTCTCCTTGCCGCCGGCCTAATCCTGCTCATTCGCTGGATCTACTGGCTCATCCGCCGCCGCGAGGGCATTGGCCTGGGCGACGCCAAGCTGATGGCGATGCTGGCCGCATGGCTCGGCCTGCCTGGCGCGCTGCTCGCCTTTGGCCTGGGCGTTGTGCTGGGCGCGATCGCCGCGCTGGTTCTGCTTGTCCTGCCGTCCACACGCGAAAACAAAGAAGGCTGGGCGCAAATCAAGCTGCCCTTGGGCACATTTCTTTGCGTGGGCGGAATCGTCAGCAGTTTGTGGGGCGAGCGAATCATCGACGCCTATCGGCGCTGGGCCGGCCTTTAGAGCGTCGCGTCCTCAGCGGGCCTTACTGCTGGGGCTGCTCACTGCTGCGGCTGCACCGGCGGCGTCGCGGACGCATCCGGCTTCGCGTTTGCGATCTCTGGATCCTGCAAGGCCTTGCTGGCGTCCTTGGCATGACGGCTGCCGGGATCGTACTCCATCACCTTCTTATAGTTGGCGCGGGCATCGGCAAAGTCGCCCAGATGACGCTCGCATTCGGCCAGGCCCCAATACACATCCGGATTGTAGGGATCGAGAACCAGCGCGGATTGAAACCGCGATAATGCGCCCTTCCAATTCTTGTTCGAAATATAGTAGCTGCCAACTTCCTCGTCTTCAGCCGCGGTCTCATGGTGCTCCGGCACCACCTGCTCTTCCTTCTTCTTGTGCTTGCCGGGTTGCGCAGTGTCATCGTCTGGCGAAGGCAGATCGCCCATCCCTGTCAGGCTCGAACTCGATCCGCTGTCGCTCGACCCGGCGGCTGCAGCGGCATCTTCCGGACTGCGCATTGGATCGCCGTCCTCATCGGGAATGGGAATGAACCCGCTTCTGGATTCGTCGCCGGCTCCCGGCGGCAGATCGGGCGAGAGCCGCGTGGGCATCACCGGAACCGAATCGGTGTCCTCGGGAAAAGGATTGGCATTGGTCTGCGGCCTCGTCTGGGCTGGCTGCTGCTGCGCGGGGCTCTGCCCGCCCGCTGCCGGCTGGCTTTGGCCAGCGCCAGGCGCGCCGCTCTTATCCTGCCCCTGCGCCGAGAGCCGGGGCGCAGCTGCGGCCATGCAGGCCAGAGCGAACGCGATTCCAATTCCGCACTTCACCGCAGTTCCCCTTGACTGTAGTGCGCGATTCGATCGCTGAATGCGATGCGGCCCAAGCCTGGGCGTGAGCCGTCGAGATCTGCGGACAATTCGCATCCAGGTAAAGAATCGCACATTTGCGGGAATGATTTCATCCGCGCTGGCGTTTCCGCGGCCCAAACGCTCCAACGTCGTCACGCATGGATTTCCACTCCGCAGCGCACGACCCTGAACCGATAGAATCCCACTAGGCTGTTCGCTTGCGAAGCAACCGCCAAGGAGTCTCCATCCCGATGGGCTACCAGGTTCTGGCCAGAAAATACCGTCCGCAGCGCTTTTCCGACGTGGCCGGCCAGGACCATGTGACGCGCACCCTGCTCAATGCCCTCGAGCAGAATCGCATTGCCCACGGGTACATCTTCTCCGGCCATCGCGGCATCGGCAAAACCACCATCGCCCGCATTCTGGCCATGGCCCTGAACTGCCGCACGCAAGTGGGCACGCCGCAGCGCCCCACTCAGGAGCCTTGCGGAACCTGCGACGCATGCATCGAGATCCGCCAGGGCAACGCTGTGGACGTGATCGAGATCGATGCGGCCACGAACCGCGGCATCGACGAGATTCGCGAGCTGCGCGATGCGGCGCGCTATGCGCCGTCGCGCGACCGCTACAAAATTTACATCCTCGACGAAGCGCACCAGATTACCGAGGCCGCCTTCAACGCGCTGCTCAAAACGCTGGAGGAACCGCCGGCGCACGTCATCTTCATGATGGCCACCACCGAGCCCGAAAACATTCCCCAGACCATTCGCTCGCGCTGCCAGCACTTCAGCTTTCACGCGGTCAAGTTTGACGACATTCTGGCGCAGTTGAAGATGATCGCGGCCGAGGAGCAGGTGGCGGCCGAAGACGATGCGCTGGCTCTCTTGGCCGAGGCCGGCGACGGATCGATGCGCGACGCGCTCTCCATCATGGATCAGGCGATCGCCTCGGCTCCGATCGAAATCGTAAAGGGGGACAGCCGCCCCGCGCTCTCGGCGGAACAGATTCGCGAGCTGATGGGCGCAGTGCCGAACACCGTCTTCGAGCGGCTGATGGAAGCCGTGGCTGCCGGCCAAAGCGCAGAGCTGATGGAAGAGATCAACTCGCTGGTCAATGCCGGACACAGCCCGCTTTCGCTGGCCCGCCAGATGGTCCGCTACCTGCGTAACGCGCTGATGGCGAAATTGGGCGGTGAGCAAACCGAGCTGCTGCAGATCTCCGCCGATGAACGCGCTCGCGCAACGCGCACGTCGCTTCTGTTCACCGAGGAAGAACTCACGCGCAATCTGCAGATCGTGCTGCGCACCTTCGACGACCTGAACTACCGCCAGGAACAGCGCCTCCACCTGGAGCTTGGGCTGCTGAAACTGATTCACGCGCAGCGATTGCTGCCCATCGAGGAGCTGCTGAGCGGCGTGGCGGGGGGAACGGGCGCGCGGACGAGCACGGCTCACGGTGGACAACATTCAGGCGGAAGCATCGCGAAGCCGGCCTCAGTCGCCGCACCCGGGGCGACTACGTCTGCCGCAAGCGCTTCGGCACGAGAGAAAAACTTGTGGACCGGTGGACCAGTAGCGTCGCGAAGCGTGGAAATGAAAATCGAGAAAACGGTTGAAGAATCACCCGTAA
>JBEKWT010000335.1:0-3740 GCA_049512795.1 Occallatibacter sp. | reverse complement strand
CCTGAAACATTTTGGAGCTTCAGACACGCACTCAAGTTTTTGGGCAAGAGGGCGGCGCAGCCTCCGCTGGGCCTGATGACGGTGGCGGCGCTGCTGCCGGGCGCATGGAAGAAGCGGCTGGTTGATACGAATGTGGAGCGGCTGCGCGATCGCGACCTGAAGTGGGCCGATGCGGTCTTTGTGAGCGGAATGCACATCCAGCGCGATTCGCTGGTGGAGATTGTGGAGCGTTGCCGCGCGCGCGGACTGCGCACCGTGGTGGGAGGCCCGATAGCGAGCAGCGTGCCGGCGGCTGAGATGAAGGCCGACCACGTGGTGATCGGCGAAGCGGAGAGCCTGATCGGCGAGCTGGCGAGGGAACTGGAAGCGGGAACGGCGCAGCCCGTGTACCAGGCGGTGGAACGGCCGGAGATGTCGACGAGCCCGCTGCCCGACCTGAGCCTGATCAAAATGAGGCGCTATTCGACGATGACGGTGCAGTACTCGCGCGGCTGCCCGTTCAACTGCGAGTTTTGCGACATTATCGAGATTTACGGGCGGCGGCCGCGGACCAAGGCCGTGGCGCAGGTGCTGGCGGAGCTGGACCAATTGATGGCTGCGGGCTGGCGCGAGACAGTGTTTATCGTGGACGACAACTTCATCGGCAACAAGGCGCGGGCGAAGGAGTTGCTGCGGGCGATGGTCGAGTGGCGCATCGAGACTGGCGCGCGATTCGACTTCATTACCGAAGCGTCATTGAATCTGGCTGACGATGTGGAGCTGATGCAACTGATGAAGGATGCGGGCTTCAGATCGGTGTTTCTTGGCGTGGAGACGCCGGATGAGTCAGGGCTGATCGCGAGCAACAAGCTGCAAAACACGCGGCGGAGCCTGCTCGAGAGCGTGGCGACGATCCAGAGCTACGGGCTGCAGGTGATGGGCGGGTTCATTCTCGGGTTCGACACGGATAAGGAAGACATTTTCGACAGGATGGTGGAGTTCATCCAAAAGAGCGGGATTCCGATTGCGATGGTTGGTCTGCTGCAGGCGATGCCGGGGACGCAACTGTTCCGGCGCTTACGGCGAGAGGACCGGATTGTGGACGCCGGCGGCGGCAACAACACCTTTTGCGACCGGCTGAACTTTTTGCCGCGCATGGATTCGGCGAAGCTGGTGGAAGGCTATCGCGACGTGATGAAGAGAATCTATAACTGCGAGGCCTACTACGAGCGGGTGAAGCTCTACCTGAACCGGGCGCATCCCAAGCCGGCGAAACGGGTGCCTGGCGAGCGGGCGAAAAAGCAGGCGAGTCCCCCATTTCTAACCAGCGCGAACATGCGCGCGCTGGCGAATTCCATCGTGCGGCAAGGAGTGCTTGGGCGGCACCAGTGGAGCTACTGGAAGTTTCTTGCGTCAGCGGCGACAAAGTACCGGCGCTGCTTTAGTACGGCCATGACGCTGGCGGTGATGGGATATCACTTCCAGGTGATGACGCGGAAGCTGGGGAAGGCGATGGATAAAGCGACGGCGGCGAAAGCGGAAAACGAACTGCTTGCCGAGACAGACAGCTCGACCCGCTAGGTTCCCAAGAAACTTGATTACGCGCCAGTGGTGATGACGACGCGGAAACGCGCCTTGCCGCTCATCATGCGGTTGTAGGCTTCCTCGGCTTTTTCCAGCGGATAAGTTTCGATCATGGGTTTGATGCCGGTGAGGGCGCTGAAGTTGAGCGTGTCTTCAGAGTCCATGCCGGTGCCGGAGGGCCAGCCGACAATAGAGCGGCGGCCGCCAATGAGCGCCAAGGCGTTGACGTCGAATGGCTTGTCTGGAACGCCGACGACGATCAGCTTGCCGCCTGGAGCGAGGCCGCCAACTGCAGAGGCGAGGGCTTCAGCGCTGGTGAGCGTGGACAGGATGACTTTGGCGCCGCCGAGTTTTTGGAGCTCAGCCGCTGGGTCCTGCGTAGTGCTGTTGATGTAGATGCTTGCGCCGAGTTGCTTGGCCAGCGGGCCCTTGTCGGCGCCGCGCGCGATGGCGACGGTGCGATAGCCGCTCTTGACGGCGTATTGCACGCCAAGGTGGCCGAGGCCGCCGATGCCGAGGATGGCGACGGTGTCACCGGGACGCGCTCCGCTGTTGCGGAGGCTGTTGTAGGTGGTGATGCCGGCACAGAGAAGGGGCGCGGCGTCGACATCGGAGAGGCTTTCTGGAACGTACGCGAGAGCGTTGGCCGGAGCGGTGACGTAGTCGGCATAGCCGCCGTCGAAGGTGATGCCGGAGATCTGGCCGTTTTCGCAGAGGACGAAATCGCCGCGACGGCAGGGCGGACAGTAGTTGCAGTGGCCGCCGTGCCAGCCCAGGCCGACGCGCTGGCCCACCTTGAACAGTGGCACATCGGCGCCGACGGCATCGACAATGCCGGCAACTTCATGGCCGGGCACTCGCGGATACTGGATACCGGGCCAATAGCCAAGCTTGGTGAGGGAATCGCTGTGGCAGACGCCGCAGGCCTGGACGCGAATACGAACCTGGCCGGGTCCGGGATCGGGAAATTGCTTTCGGATGAGTTCGAATGCTCCGCCGGCGGCGGAAACCTGCATGGCTCTACCAGTGACTGGGGGCATGGGGAGAATCTCCTCGCAGTAGGTCGGATGACTGGCGCTGGCAGGAGGATGCAAGGAGATGTTTGTGGGAATGTGAATTGCGCATGCGAAGGTGGCGGCGAGGAGGCCAGAGGGTAGTAGGCCACAAACTTTATACTTGTGGGGACATGCAAGGATCCCTACCCCAGAAGTTTCTACCTGTTGCCGAGCAGCTGGATCTGCTTGAGAAGGGCGCGGCGGAGATTATCCGCGTGGCCGATTTGAGGGAGCGCCTGGAAGAAAGCCGCAAGACAGGACGGCCGCTGAGGGTGAAGGCGGGGTTCGACCCAACTGCGCCCGACCTGCACCTGGGGCACACCGTGCTGATGCGCAAGCTGCGGCACTTTCAGCAGCTGGGGCACACGGTGATTTTCCTCATCGGCGACTCGACCGCGCTCATCGGGGACCCGACGGGGCGCAATGTGATGCGGAAGCCGCTGACGCGGGAGGAGATCGACAAGAACGCAGAAACCTATAAGCAGCAGGTGTTCAGGATTCTCGACGAGAAGGCGACCGAGGTGCGCTACAACTCGGAGTGGCTCGACAAGCTTGGTTACGCCGGCCTGATCGGCCTGTCGGCAAAGGTAACGCTCTCGCAGATGCTCGACCGCAAGGAATTTCTCACCCGCTTTCGTGCGGAGCAGGACATAAGCCTCCATGAGCTTCTGTATCCGCTTGCGCAGGGATACGATTCCGTTGCCTTGAACAGCGACGTCGAGCTCGGGGGAACAGACCAGAAATTCAATCTCCTGATGGGCCGGGAGCTGCAGCGCGACTACGGGCAGAAGCCGCAGATCGTGCTGATGACGCCGATTCTGGAGGGGCTGGACGGTGTGCAGAAGATGTCGAAATCGCTGGGCAATGCAATTGGGATCAATGAGCCGGCGAGCGAGATGTACGGGAAGCTGATGAGCATCAGTGACGAGCTGATGTGGAAGTATTGGGTGCTGCTTACGGACCTGAAGCAAAGTGAAATCGACGCGATGAGGGCGGACGTGGCTGCGGGAAAGCTGCATCCGATGGAGACCAAGAAGAAACTGGCGCAAACGATTACGGCGGGGTTCCACGGCGAGGCTGCGGCCCAGAGCGCGGACGAGAACTGGGCGCGGATGTTTCAGC
>JBEKWT010000334.1:0-3754 GCA_049512795.1 Occallatibacter sp. | reverse complement strand
CGGGCGACGCGCAGGCCAAGCAAGCCGTCTTTATCGTCGTTGAAGACGACATGGTCGAGTGCTTTCAGCGTGACGACGAGATCGATGGTCCGCGTGGGCCCGCTGTGCGCGAACACGTAGGTCGAGGTTTCCGACAGGATGGAATGATTCTGGCCGTCGATCTTCTGTCCGGCGATCCAGGTCGACTCCGTCACCAGCTCGCCGCGCGACGCGCCGCTCGTGGCCGAGACGATTTTGTCGAACACAATCGTCCCCATCTTCGCGGCCCGCTCGGCCGGAATCGCCTCCGAGTTATTCCAGAAGTCGAATCCGTTTACGTTCGAGTAGTTGAACCACAGGCCGTCGTGATGCGGATGATCCGTGCGCTCGCCCGGCCGCGGCTGGAGCGGCCAGCCGCGCGTGAGAGTGACTCCATCGGCATCGACGATGGGATAGAGCACCGGCTTCTTAAGCGTCGCAGGCCAGATATACGAAGTGAAGGGATGGCCGTCGATCGTAATGTCGACGCGGCGGTTCGCCACGTCCGCAGCTACCTTCACGCCTTTGGGCGCGGCAGCCCACGCACTCGCGGTCAACATCAACCCAGCTGCCGCAGCAATCCACAGCATGTGCCTACGCATACACCTTGCCCCCGGCCAGCACCTGCTGCGTCTTGTCGTCAAACGTCACTTTCATTCCGGTCCGGATGGCCGCGACGTTCATGCACAGCGCGATGGAATGGCTGTAGCCCGCTTCGATGGGAGCGTTCGGCGTCTTGCGCGAGCGCACGCACTCCATCCAGTTGCGCATATTCGCTGCGGTTTGCGGATCGCCGTGCGTGTTGGCGTCCGTCTCGACGGTCTCGGCCTTTTCAACCAGCGAGAAGCTGGGCAGCAGGTTGGGCTTCATCTTCATCTCGTCGGCAGATCTGGCGGTGAGCCCGCCGGTCGGCGTCACCGTCTGCTTGTCCATGTCAATCATGCCGCCGTTGGAGTAATACAGCTCCTTGACGCCGCCGGCGGAGTTGGTGAAGCGCGATGTGTACTGGACCTGGAAGCCCTTGCTGGGGTCGTCGAGCGGACCGTAATCGAACACGGCCGTCATCGTGTCCCAGTTGGTGCGGCCATCTTTCCACAGATAAATGCCGCCGTTGGCCACGCACGAGCGAGGATGCGGCAGCCCGGTGAACCAGTGGACGGTGTCGATCTGGTGAACCAGCCACTGATCGGGAATTCCCGACGAATAGGGCCAGAACAAACGGAACTCAAGATACTTGCGGGCATCGAACGGGACGATGGATCCGGCGGGGGTCCGGTTGAGGAGATAACGCTTCCAGTCCGTGTCTTCCTCTTTGAGCAGGGGCACAACGTCGGGCCGGCGCCAGCGGCCCGGCTGGTTCACGTTCCAGCTCATCTCCACCATCACGATGTCGCCGAACTGGCCTGACTTGATGTATTCCGCCGCCTTTTGATACGCAGGCGTCGAGCGGCGCTGCGTTCCGACCTGAACAATTTTGCCGCTCTTTTTCACGGCGTCGAGAATCATGCGCGCGTCGGCCATGGTGTGCGCGATGGGCTTCTCCACGTATGCGTCACGGCCGGCCCGCGCCGCTTCAGCGCCGTGGTATGCGTGCTGGAAATCGGCGGTGGCGACGATGACGGCGTCCACATCCTTGCGGGCATACAGCTCGTCGTTGTTGCGGACGGTGTCGGGACGGTTTCCGCAGAGCTTTTCAATGAAAGCCGCGCCTTCATCGCGGCGGCGGTTCCAGATATCGGAGACGGCCACGATCTGGAAGTTGAGCTCCTGGGCACTCTGCTGGAACGCGGGCAGATCGCCCTGTTTCATGCGATCGCCACAGCCGACGATGCCGACGCGCACGCGATCGTTTGCGCCCGCGATCTGTGCGTAGCCTTTCGCGTTCCAGGAAACGGCGGTTGCGGCCAGCGCTGCGCCACCGGCTTTCAAAAACTCTCTGCGGTTGTCTTGATTCGGATTCATCGCGATTCCCTTCATGGAATGTGGTTCGGTGGAATTGTAAATGCGCAGGCCTGGCGAGATCACGTTCAGTAAGTAAGCTGGCCCCGCTGGAGCGAACTGCTGCAACTTTGACTTCGGACTAGACAATCCGGCCAGCGACTGTACCGCCGCAGGGGTTTACATGAGCCGTAACGCGTCTACATCGACGATCAGGTTGCGGCGCGGCACGTCCTTCTCCGCGGCGTGAGCGAGCATTCCGCGCAGCGCTTCGTTCAGCGCTTTGCGGTTCGCGCTCTTGAGAATCATATGGAAGCGGTAGACGTTCTTGATGCGCGCGATGGGCGCGGTACAGGGGCCGAGCACCCGGACAGCCGGGCCGAGATTCTGATTTTGGAGCAGATACTTGCCCAAGATGCCGGCCCAGGCCGCGGTTTCTTCCAGCTTTGGCGACTGCACCAGCACGTTGGCCAGCGCGGCGAACGGCGGATAGTGCATCATGCGCCTGAATTTCAACTCGCGCTCGGCGAAGGCCGCGTAGTCGTGGGTGGTTGCGGCGAGGATCGCGTAGTGATCGGGATAGTAGGTCTGCACCACCACGCGACCGGGCAGATCGCCGCGGCCGGCGCGCCCGCTGACCTGCGTCATGAGTTGGAAGACGCGCTCGGCCGCGCGAAAATCCGGCATGGAAAGCGCATGATCGCAGCCCACGACGCCGACCAGCGTGACGCTGTGAATGTCGTGTCCCTTGGCGATCATCTGCGTGCCAACGAGGAGGTTGATCTCGCCCGAGTGCAGCCGCGCGAGAAGATGCTCAAGATCGTAGCGGCCACGAACCGTGTCGCGATCCATGCGGCCGATGCGCGCGCCGGGAAAAATCTCCGCGAGCTTTTCTTCGCCCTGCTGCGAGCCCGCGCCGAGGTAGTACAAGTGCCCGCTGTCGCACTTGGGGCATCGCGCCGGAACCGTGCGTTTGTAGCCGCAATAATGGCACTCGAGGCGCTGGCCCGCGAGCGCTTCGGCGTTCGAGTCAGATGGCGCTTTGTGGTGCGTGAGCGCGATGGCGCAGTTCTGGCACTCGAGTTTTTCTCCGCAGGAGCGGCACATGACGGCGAAGGAGTAGCCGCGGCGGTTGAGCAGAATCAGCGCCTGTTCGCCGCGCTCGAGCGCCGCCTTGGTTTGGTCGACAAGCGAACGCGAGAAGAGATCGTTCCGGGCGGACTCCTGGAATTCGCGGCGCATGTCGACGAGCTCGACCTCGGGCAGCGGGCGGTTCATGACGCGGTCGCGCAGCTCGATGCGGGTGTACTTGCCGCGCTCGGCATTTTGCCAGCTTTCGAGCGAGGGCGTAGCGGAGCCCATGACCACGACGGCGCCGGCAAGCTTGGCGCGCATCACGGCTACGTCGCGCGCGTTGTAGCGCGGCGTTTCTTCCTGCTTGTAGCTCTGGTCGTGCTCCTCGTCGACGAGGATCAATCCGAGATTCGGCGCGGGCGCGAAGATTGCCGAGCGCGTGCCGACGACGATCGGAGCGTCGCCACGACGAATGCGCCGCCACTGCTCACTGCGCTCCTCGGGCGTGAGCGCGGAGTGCAGCAGAGCTACTTTCTGTCCGAAGGATTGATCGAGAAGTCCGGCCATCTGCGGCGTGAGGCCGATCTCGGGAACGAGCAGGATCGACGTTAGCCCGCGGTCGAGCGCTTTCTGCATGGCGGCGAGATAGACGGCGGTTTTGCCGGAGCCGGTGACGCCATAGAGAAGGAACGGATGGAAACCGCCGAGCTTGCCGGTGATGGTT
>JBEKWT010000333.1:0-3774 GCA_049512795.1 Occallatibacter sp. | reverse complement strand
TGGGGCTCGAGTTGGACGGAGGACAAGATCGACACTGGTCAGAACCTTGATTCGATTTTTGGGACCGATGACGGCAAACACCTGTGGGCGGTTGGCGTGATGGGCAGGAGTTTCGAATCGGACGACGAGGGAGCGACCTGGACGGCGCGCAACAGCGCCATCTTGAATAAGGATGTTTCTCCCAGTTTGATCTTTACTCCCGTTTCGATCTTCGGGGCCAGCGACGGCGGGCACGTTTGGGCTGTGGGCTTTGGCCTTCAGCCCTCGGAGACCTTTGTAAGCGTGATCTGGGAGTCGGATGACGGTGGCGCCACCTGGACCGCGCGGAAGAGTGGCACCGCGAATTTTCTTGCCTCGATCATCGGGACCAGCGACGGCAAACATCTGTGGGCCGTTGGGTTAAGCGGCACGATCCTGGAGTCGGACGACAGCGGCTCGAGCTGGACCGCACGCGACAGCGGCACAGCGAATGGTCTGAGTTCGATCTTTGGGACCAGGGATGGCAAGCACCTGTGGGCTGTCGGAGATAAAGGCACGATTCTGGAGTCGGACAGCGGAGTTTAGCGGGTCGGCCTGCGCTGCAGAGAAGCCATTAGCTTGGGCCCGGCCGGCGATCGCACCGCCGAGGTCCGGCGTCTGCTCCTGCGCCGCATTCGCCGTTGATGCCAGCGCGCACGTGCACCCTCCAGCTCCAGCCGCCGGAACCTGCGACGGTTCACATCTTTTTTCGCAAAGATGGCTACGAGCGGGACGAGGCGGTAGTGCCGTCCAACAAGGAATTCAAGACCGATATGGTGAAGCTGCCTTAGAACCGCTCCGCCGTCCACCGATCACTGTCTTCACGGGAGCTCGCGGACCCAGATGTTGCGGAAGCTGAGCGGCTCGCTCTTGTCGCCATGGGCCTGGAGCTTGATGGGCGCGCGGTCGAACTTCTTGTAGAAGGGCTGACCGATGTAGAGGGTCTGGCCCGTAAGCGCGAAGTGGTCTTCGACCAGGATGCCGTTGAAGAAGACGGTGGCGTAGGCGGGCGTTTTCAGCGAGCCGTCGTCGTTGAAGATGGGCGCGGTCCACACCACGTCGTAGGTCTGCCATTCGCCGGGCTTGCGGCCAGGGTTGACGAGGGGAATGGCCTGCTTGTAGAGGCTGCCGGCCATGCCGTTCACGTAGGTGGGATTGTTCCAGGGGTCGAGGACCTGGAGCTCGTAGCCGGCGTCGCCGGGGCCGGTCGAGGCGAGGAAGACGCCGCTGTTGCCGCGGCCCTGGCCGGAGCCGGTGATATCGGCGGGAACGCGCCACTCGATGTGGAGCTGGTAGTTCTTGAAGGTGCGCCGGGTCTCGATGCTGCCGTTGGCTTTGACGACGGTGAGCAGACCCTCGGCGACGATCCACTTTGCCGGCGTGTGGTCCTGCGCGGAGACCCATTCGTCCTCATTCTTGCCGTCGAAGAGAATGATGGCGTCAGAGGGCGGCGCGCCGCAGGTAGCGCCGGGTGTGACGACGGGCGGGACGGGCGTCCAGACTTCCGTGTCCTGGGGTTTGGGTTTAGCTTCCTGGGCGGCAACAACAGCGGCGGAGGCGAGAAGAACGAGGGTGCAGAGAACGGCGGATTTCATCAAGGGGAGTGTACAACAGGGGTCAGGGGTCAGGCGCAGTCCATAATTTGTAATTCACGGTTGGAAGGGCGTGGGTCTGGGAGTTAGCGCAGGCTGTGCCGCGCTCAGCAGGATAGATCCCCCGGGAAAAGGGATCGAGGAAGCGGTGCAGAGGTACGGCCGGGTGGGGACGTGCTAGGACTTTGTAGGGGTGTCGCGGACCACGGCGCCGCTGACCGGGCACACAAGAAAAGTGAAGGTTCCGAGTCCTGCCGCACCCGGCTCTTCGGACGTCCGGCGCTGTACCAGGGGCACTTTGTGGACGCCGCACACAGGGGGTTTTGAGTCTTTTCTCGTGAAGCATGGTTCCGCCATGCCGATCTCCCGGGTTTGGATGCCTGCAGGATACAAAAAGCCGCGAACTGAGGCAAGAGCCTAGTTGAGCATCCCGCCGGGCGACGCGCTCCGGCGGGATTCAGAAATCGTGGGAGCGGTCGATGAGGGCGGAGGAGGAGAGAGAGGCGTCGGTTGTGGCCGGAGTTGGGACGGGATTGTTGGGGTCGGTAGCTTCAGTTTGGGCGCGGAGGCGGGCGACGGTTTGCCAGTTGTCCTTGCGCGGCTGAAGGGAGAACCACTCCGGCAGGGGCATGATGAGGAATCGGCTGAGAGTCTCGGCGTACGGCTCGTAGAGAGCGCGCATCTGGCGGAGACGCTCGCGGGAAGCTTCGTCGTAGCAGAGCTGGATGCCGCTGGCGGTGAGCAGGTCATAAAGCTCGTGGCAGCGCGCGGGCGGGAGACGGTCTGGTGCGTTCGGGACGGGGCGGAGATTGAAGATCTGCGAGAGGTCGACGAGCGCGTGGCGGGCCATGGCGAAGGTGAGCTGGGCCTGGCGGGCCTCAAGGCCGCGAACGCCGGCGATGAGGAGCGATGAGGTGTCGAGGATGGCGGTGAGGGCGCTGAGCCAGCTTTGGCTGTTGTGCTGGGAGCGGAAGTAGCAGAGCAGCGGATAGGAGATGTGGCTTTCGAGGAGCTCGGCGGACCAGCGTTCCCATTCGACAAGGAGAGTGGAGAGCGAATGCGCTGCGCCGTCGCAGGAGTGGCGGCGCATGAGCTCGGCGGCGGTGGGCGGTGAGCCGGCGCGGGCGTCGAGGAGCGAGATCGAGACTTCGCGGCGGGAGAATGCGCTGTAGAGGACGGGAAAATATCCCATGACAATGGCGAGGAAGCCGAAGCCCATGCCGCTTTCGAAGATGAGGAGGACGCGCGCGAGCGGGCTGTGCGGCGTGACGTCGCCAAGGCCAAGGGTGAAGAGGGTGGTTCCGCTGACGTAGAGGTCGGTGCGGAAGTTAGAGGGCTGCGCGGGGTCGATGAAGGGACTGCCGATGGCGTAGTAAATGAGGGCGAAGCCGAGGACCATGCCTGCGGCCCAGACGACGAGAAGAAAAATGAGCGAGAGAGGACCGTAGTAGCCGAGAAGGATTTCGCGGCGGCGGGGATGGTGAAAGCGGCGAGCGAAGAAGCGCCAGGGAAACCAGGTGGCGATGTAGAAGAGGCGGGTGAGGCGGAAGCGGCCGGTGGCGCGGCGGGGCAGGATGATGGTCTGGAAGGCATCGAAGAGCACGATCGAGATGCAGAGGAAGCCGGCAACCAGAGCGAGGGTGCGCATTGGGACTCCGTGGGGCGCGCCTCTGGTGGGTAGGGGAGCGGCGGCCGTTGCTTGGATTGTATGGGAATCAGCGGAATTGGCGGGGCTGGCGGGGCTAGCGGAGTTAGGTTGGTGCGATCCCAGGTCCCTCCGCCACGGCGGACGAGGGACCTGGGGCACCCATTCGTTGTGGGAGAAGGAAGGCGCTGACAAGAAAACTTTTCAGCGAAGAGGTTCGTCCGTTAGCTGAGAGACCGCGGCGTTTTCCCGGCAAATTCAACTGACACATTGAGCGACACAATGAATTGGGGCCACAAGCGGGCAAAGAAAAAGCTTGCTTGAAGGGATTGGGGTGGTTAGAGTTGTGGAGCAGTATTCCCCCTTAAGGACAAATAAGAGCGGAGCGAGCGGCGGCTGAAGAACAGTGGTCAGTGGACTGTGATCCGTTGTTCGTGCGGCAGAGGATTGCGGTGTCCCACCCCCGCGGCGGGAAGCACGTCGGGCGTTTGGCGCGACGACACCCGGCGAAGTGAGTGA
>JBEKWT010000332.1:0-3777 GCA_049512795.1 Occallatibacter sp. | reverse complement strand
ATGTCATTGCGGAATTCGGAACGCCCGATGTAGTCCTCGACGACGGCAGCCACCGGATGAGCGACGTCGTTGAAACTTTTCGGTTTCTTTATCCGCGCACCTCTCCCAACGGCGTGTACCTGGTGGAAGATCTTCACACCGCCTACTGGGATGAATTCGGCGGCGGCCTGAAACGCGAGGGCACATTCATTGAAGTCTGCAAAGGGCTCATCGATGAATTGAATGCAGAATGGACCAGGGATGCGCTGCCGGCGACTGAGTTTACCCATTCCACCTTGTCAATGCACTTCTATGACAGCATGGCCGTGTTCGAGCGAGGCCGGCGCCTGCCCCACAGTGACGTACGAATCAGCGGAAGGGCGGCTATCCTCAAAGGCCTGACCCGCTAACTTTTTGCTCATCCTTCGGGAACGGCAGCCGCGCCGTCGGCGGAAACAGCCGCACACGCTCCACCCGCCTCCCCGTCGAGGCAACAACTTCAACGCGCAGCCCAAGCGGCTCGAGCGTGACCACTTCGCCGACCTTGGGAATGCGCCCCACAATCTCGCTTACCAGGCCGCCGACGGTGGCGGCTTCATAGTCCCCGCCTTGCTCCGCCGGCTCGCCAATTACGTCGCCAAGCTGATCGGCGGGAAAGCTTCCCGGAATCAGCCACGACCCCGAAGGCTCGCGCTGCGGCTCCTCGATCTGCGTGTCGGTCTCGTGTTCGTCGCGGATGTTGCCGACGATCTGCTCCAGCAAATCCTCGATGGTCACGAGTCCTGCAACAGCGCCGTACTCGTCGATCACGATGCGCATGTGTTGCTTCTCGCGCTGCATCTCGCGTAGCAGCTCGTAGCCGCGCTTGGTCTCGGGAACGAATGCGGCGGGGTGCAGGATCGTTGCAACTGTCCGCGTGCGCGCTTCGTCGTCGGTAATTTGCAGCAGGTCATGGGCGAATGCAAGCCCCTTGATGTTGTCGAGCGAGCCGGAATAAACGGGCACGCGCGAGTAATTCTGTATGCGCAACATCTCCAGGAAGTGCTCGATCGTGGTGGACTCGGGAACCGCGAAGATCTCCGGCCTCGGCGTCATCACCTCGCGAACCAGCATGTCGCCGAATTCGACCGCCGAACGAACCAGCTCGAAGTCGCTCTGCTCCAGAATGCCTTCTTCCTCGCCGGCTTCGATGAGCTCTTCAACGCCGGGAGCGGGCTCCTCTTCTTCCGGCCCGGCCGGCGCCTCGGCCAGCGCGGCGACGGAAGAAAAGAATCGGATGAAGACCGTGACCGGCGTGACCAGCCACAGCAGCAGGCGGATGAGCCAGAGCAATCGCGCCGCCCACAGCCCGCGGGTACGGTTGAAGAGCAGCGAGGGGATGAACTGGTACGCGAAGATGACGACCAGCGCAACCGCAAGGATGGCCTGTGCGATCTCAAGAGGCGTGGGCGGGCCGGGGTGCGTGGGGCGGATGAAAAGCAGCGCGCCGAACCCAAGGGCGATCGCGCCGAGAGAGAGCTCTTTCAGCACTGAAGCGCAGAGCGCCGCATGTTCGCGGCTCAGGCCGAGATGCGGCTCGATCCGCACCTCCCATGCATCAAGATTTTCCTGCACTTCACGGCTCAAAATCTTTCCGAACTCGGAGTAGACGCGCTGAATATAAGAGGCCAGCGTAGCGACCACGATGAGCGCGATGAGTGCAACGATTTCAAGGGGCGTCATGGCTTGCGCCTCGGCGTTCTCGTGCGCTTGGGCGCCGTCCGCTCAATCAGCCCTTGCGGCAGCCCAAGCTTTGTACGCAGTTGGCATTCGCGTCGCTGCATTCTGCCCGCGTCCGCCTCGTGGTCGTAGCCGGCCAGGTGCAGCAGACCATGAAGAATCAGAACCCGCAGCTCAACTCCCAGCGCGTGCCCTTGCTCGGCCGCCTGCTTCCTCGCCGTCTCCACGCTGATCGCCACATCGCCTGCAATCCGCTCCGCGGGCTTTGTGTTTTGGAGCCGTTTGGCGGGAAATGAAAGAACATCGGTCGCCTCATCCTTGCCGCGGAAGCGCCGATTCAAATCGCGGATCGTCGTGTCGGTCGTGAGCAGCACCGTCACCTGGCCGAGCAGACCGACAGCAGCCTGCGCCTCGCTCAGGTACGGTCCCAGAGTGCGCTTTGAAGGGATGCGGAGACTTCTCGGGGATCTGGACGCAGCTGACCGCTTCGCATGGGCGGACGCCAATGCTGAGTCAGGCTCCAGTTCTGGGTCAAGGAGAATCATCGTGCTGCGGCCGCCACCAGCGCGGCCAGCGGTGACTTCGATTCTATCCTCTGCAAAGGGTCGCTGATACACTGGCCTTGCAAATTCCCGGGCCGGCTCGCGCACGACCTGCAAGTTTCTCACTTGATGCCGGCGATTCCGCGCCGCGACGCAACCATGCCCAAACGAACTCTCCTTTTCGCGCCCTGTGCATTCAACCTGGCCGAAACCAGCCGCATGGTCGAGATCGCCAAGGCCGTCGCGCGCCATCCAGTCGCCAGCCGGGTTTTTGATATCCAATTCATCTCCGATGGCGGCGACTTCGAGCCAATGATTGAAAAGCACGGCTTCGCCCTCACGCGCCTTGAACCCCGACTGACAAAAGAGAAAATTGAGCTCATCGCCAAGGTCGATCGCGGCGAAAAGTTTACGCCCGCTTTTACCGATGCGGAGCTCATCGCGCGTGTCAACAGCGAAGTTGCCTGCCTGAGAGAGCTTAAGCCTGTCGCCGCAGTTACCGGTTCCTACGTCACCATCCCGGTTACCTGCCGCATTCTTGGTGTCCCGCTCGTCTGGGTGGTGCAATCCACTTGGCTCCCGGAATTCTTTTGCCACGGTGCAGGCATGACAGACAAGTTGCGCCCTGCCGCCGTCAAAGCGGCGGCTGACTGGCTCGTCCTGCGCTTCATCAATTTCTGGATCAGCTACGGATTTCTCAACGGTATCAATCGCACTGCAAAACATTTCGGCGTCCCGGGTTATCAATCGATCTTCGAGTTCTGGCGCGGAAACTTCGCGCTGGTCGCTGAGCCGCCCGAGTTCTCCGGAATCAATCTTCCACCCAACCACGCGTTCATCGGACCGCTGGTTCCCCAGGACGAGTTTCCCATTCCCGCTGAAATCGCTGCGATCCCGAGGGACGAGCCGCTGATCTACTTCGCCATGGGCAGTTCCGGCAAGCCGGAAATCGTGGCGAAGATTCTCGAGAGCTTCGACGGTACCCCCTATCGAGTGATTGCTCCGGTCAAGTTTCTGCTCGCGCAAGTCTCCGGCGTGCGTATTCCTGCTAACGTCCTCGTCACCGACTGGGTGCCTGCCGTCCAGGTAAACAAAATGGCCGATCTCGCCGTCATCCACGGAGGCGTGGGAACGGTATTGGCCGCCGCACTTGCGGGCAAGCCGGTCGTTGGCGTCGCCATGCAGATGGAGCAGGTCGCAAATCTGGCCTGTCTGGAACGCCTCGGCTTCGCCATCCGTGTTGGCAAATCAAGGAACCCGTCGCGGAAGGTTCAGGCCGCGATCGAAAAACTGCTTTATGATGACCAAGCCAAAGCGAAGGCAGCCGACTTCGCGAAAGTGATTGCTAAGTGGAACGGCCCGGAGCGCGCAGTAGATATTCTGCTCGAGCGCTTTGGCGGTGAACCGCCCTCGCTCCCAAACGATCAACGCCCGGCAGCCAACCGTCTCGCCATCTAATTAAGTCGGAGCAATGGTCGGAGGTTGAACATTGGAAAAGGACTCATCCACGTCCGGTCTTCAGAAATTCGGCGAGAAC
>JBEKWT010000331.1:0-3817 GCA_049512795.1 Occallatibacter sp. | reverse complement strand
AAGCCCTGGCCGGCTATGCGACCAAGATCGACGTCGTCATTCATGTGGACAACTCGGTCACCGTGATCGACGACGGCCGCGGCATCCCCGTGGACATGAAGACCCTGGCCAGCGGTGAGCAGATGCCCGCGGTGCAAGTGGTGCTGACCATCCTCCACGCCGGCGGCAAGTTCGACGCCTCCACCTACAAGGTCTCCGGCGGCCTGCACGGGGTGGGCGTAAGCTGCGTCAACGCCCTCTCGCAGGAGTTCAACGTCGAAATCTGGCGCGACGGCCACACCTGGGAGATGGATTTCAGTTGCGGCATTCCGACCAGCGAGCTGCGCCAGGCCGGCACCAGCAAGCGCCGTGGCACAAAGGTTCATTTCCTCGCCGACAAATCCATCTTCGCCACCACCGAGTACAACTACGACACGCTCGCTCAACGCCTCCGCGAGATGGCCTTCCTCAACAAGGGCCTTGAGATCACGCTCACCGATGAGCGCACCGCCGACCCCAAGACCGGCGAAGCGCGCCGCACCGAGTTCCGCTACGCCGGCGGCATCTCGGAGTTCGTCAAGCACCTCAACCGCGGCAAGACCGTCCTGCACGACAAGCCCATCGTCATGGAAGCTCTTCGCGACGCCGTCGAAATCGACATCGCCCTCCAATACAACGACGCGTACTCCGAAACCGTCTTCAGCTTCGCCAACAACATCAACACCGTCGACGGCGGCTCGCATCTCTCCGGCTTCCGCGCGGCTCTCACCCGCACCATCAACTTCATCGGCCAGCAAATGGGCCTGTTCAAAGACATGAAGGAATCGCTCTCGGGCGACGACGTCCGCGAAGGCCTGGTCGCCGTCGTCAGCGTCAAGCTTTCGCAGCCGCAGTTCGAGGGCCAGACCAAGGGCAAGCTCAACTCCGACATCGCCGGCACCGTTCAGGCCTTCGTCAATGAGCGCCTGGGCATGTTTCTCGAGCAGAATCCCCCCGTCGCACGCAAGATCATCAACAAGGCCATTGAAGCAGCTCGCGCGCGCGAGGCGGCCCGCAAGGCTCGCGACTTAACCCGCCGCAAAGGCGCGCTCGATGGCGGCGGCCTTCCCGGCAAACTCGCCGACTGCAGCGAACGCAACCCCGAGCGCTGCGAGCTCTATCTGGTCGAGGGCGAGAGCGCCGGCGGCACTGCCAAGCAGGGCCGCGATCGCAAATTCCAGGCCATCCTGCCGCTCAAGGGCAAAATCCTCAACGTCGAAAAGGCGCGCTACGACAAGATGCTCGGCCACGAGGAAATCCGCGCCATGATCACCGCCCTCGGCTGCGGCATCGGCAAAGACGACTTCGACGCCGCCAAAGTCCGCTACGGCAAAATCATCCTCATGACCGACGCCGACGTCGACGGCTCGCACATCCGCACCCTGCTCCTCACCTTCTTCTTCCGTCACATGACCGAGCTCATCAAGCGCGATCACGTCTACATCGCGCAGCCGCCGCTCTACAAAATCAAGAAGGGCCGCTTCGAGCAATACATCAAGGACGATCGCGAGTTCGTCAAGGTCATGGTCAACCGCGCCGCCGAGGGAATGATTGTCCGCCACGGCGAAACCGCCGGGCGCATCGAGGGTGCCGACCTCACCCGCTTCATGGCCACGCTCAACGAATATCTCGGCTATGTCGAAAAGGTCGACAAGCGCATCCGCAATGAAAAACTGACCGAGATGCTGGCTCGCGCCGAGCTCACCCATCGCGCCGACTTCGCCTCGACCGACGGCAAAGCGATCCCTGAAAAAATCGCAGCGCTCCACGCAAAACTCATCGAGCTTTCTGACGAGTTCCAGTTCAAAGTCGCCAAGCCGATCGAAGACGAGGAGCACCACACCTGGTCGGTTTCCTTCACCGATGCGCAGGGCGCAACGCGCTCCATCGACTGGACGCTCGCATCAAGCCCCGAGTTCCGCCAGATGATGTCGAAATATTCGCTCATCAAAGAATTTCTTGAGCCGCCGTTCCTCGTCGAATACGCTCCCAAAGCCGCCAAAGCCGCGGCCGGCGCCGGCGCACCGGGCAGCGAACTGAAAACTGGCAGCGCACCGGGCAGCGAACAAAAGACCAGCGCCGCCGACACTGGCGACGAAGACGAAGACGAGCCCGATGCCGAAGGCGCACCCTCGCCAGGCAGTGTCGACACCAAGGGTCGCAATGCGCGCGCTCTTCGCGAGCCGGTCGAAAAGCAAACCGCCCGCGATCTCTTCGCCTACATCGTGGAGCAGGGCAAGAAGGACTATCAGGTCCAGCGCTACAAGGGGCTGGGCGAGATGACGGCCACGCAGCTCTGGGAAACCACGATGGATCCCGAGCGCCGCACGCTGCTCGTCGTCAAGCTCGAAGACATCCTCCAGACCGAAGCCATCTTCACCACGCTGATGGGCGAAAACGTCGAAGCCCGCCGCAAATTCATCGAAGACAACGCCCTCGACGTCAAGAACCTCGACATCTAAATCAGTGGTCAGCAGCTTCAGCCCCGGTGGGATGCTGCACGCCCCCCACGGCGCTCGCGCCTTGCGGGCTCGCGCCGAATCCGCCGGGTGCCTCATCCAAGCTTCGCTTGGGTGGGAGCGATTCGGAGGGAGCAGGAGCCTTCAGGCCCCTGAATTCCCGCGCAAACCACATCTCGGCGCTCGCGCCTTGCGGGCTCGCGCCGAATCCGCCGGGTGCCCCATCCAAGCTTCGCTTGGGTGGGAGCGATTCGGAGGGAGCAGGAGCCTTCAGGCCCCTGAATTCCCGCGCAAACCACATCCCGGCGCTCGCGCCTTGCGGGCTCGCGCCGGAATATCCTCGTCACTGCCTCAGAATCATCCCCGCCCAATCCACCCACACGCTCGTCATCGCCAGCCTTCCCGCGATCAACGTCACCACCGTCAGCACGGCCAGCCCCATCGCAAATTGCCGATCGAAGCTCCGCGTCATGGCCACGCGCGCCACCAGCAGCATCGCTCCCAGCGTCACAACCGGCCCGAACAGCGCCGCCCAAAGGTGCACCCCGAAGATCGAATTCACCTGCGCGATCCGCGCTGTCGCTCCCGTCAGGATCGTCAGGCACGCCAGCAGCATCATCGGCCTGTGAACGCGCGGCCGCTTGCGGTTCAGCACGCCGATTGTCACGAACGCCGCGAACAGCGCAATCTCCGTATACATCACCAGCAGGAACTGCCGGCTCGGCCAGTCGAAAATCACCTGGCTCGGATCCACCTGGAGGGATCGCGTAGCCACCAGCGGCCCCGTAACCACGATCAGTGCGGCAATCCCCACCACGCCCCAGCCCAGTGTCATGTGCACCCGGCGATTGTGCGTCGAGATCAGCACCGCCTGCACAAAGAACCCCACGAACCAGGCAAAGATCGCGCTCGAGTGCGCCACCACAATGGCCAGCATCACCGGCGCAATCGGACTGCCGTCAACGTGCTGGCCGTGAAAGATGTACTTCTGGAAGCCGAGGACGATGAGAACCATGAAGATGGCCCCGGCGGCAACGTAGAAAAAGCGGTCAGGCTTCATCCGCAATCTCCTCTATTCAGTTTTGGCAAAGCAGGGAAGTTTGGGCCTTTTTTCGAAGGCCGCGCTTAAAGCTCAAGGTGTCCCGTGGTCAGGCCCATCATACGATCCCGTCCACCGGTTTTTGCAAGAGATTTTTGGATGGAGCCGCCCCAGACGACCGCCCCAACACAGATCTGTCATCCTGAGCGCAGCGGAGCCGAGTCGAACGACCTCGGTTGCTTTTGTCCTTCCCCTTCCCTCCTCAAATCCGCCTGTCAATCGACGGATCGAGCACATACCA
>JBEKWT010000330.1:0-3820 GCA_049512795.1 Occallatibacter sp. | reverse complement strand
CCGAGGGCGAGAATGCGCGACTCGCTGCTGGGCAGGCGGATCGGCTGCTGCCAGAGGAATTGTTCGCCGGCGGCCGACTGAAGGTCGGGAAGGCCTGCATCTGTCGTCATGAGCGCCAGCCAGCCGTCGGGCGCAACGAGTTTGACTGCGGCGGCGACTGCCTGGGGCATTTTCTCGACGGCCCGCAGAATTACGCAGTCAAAGACGGTACGAAGGACTTCGGCGCGATCGGCATGAACCTTTGCCGGAATTCCTAACACGCGGACTGCTTCCTGGAGGAAGGCGGCCTTCTTGCCTTGTGAATCTGCCAGCGTGACGGCGATCGAGTCTCGAAAGGCGGGGGGCCGGCAGAGGGCGATGGGAATTCCGGGCAGGCCGCCGCCAGAGCCGAAATCGAGCAGCGTGGCGATCCCTTGCGGCAGCTCGCTAGCAACTGCAATAGATTCAACAATATGCCTGGATAGAATGCCTTCTTCGTCGCGAACGGAACTGAGGTTGATCTTCGCGTTCCAGCGAATGAAGAGCGAAAGATAGACCTCGAATTGGCTGACGGTGTGGCCGTCCAGCGGCTCCAGGCCAGCCTTTTGGAGCAGGTCGTTTAGCCTCGAACCTGGGAGCCTTGAATCCGGAAGCCGAGAACTTGCGCCGTCGTCCGTCATCGGGCAGTTTTCGCTTTCAGGGTCCCGCTTTCAGTGGTTACGCCTTCGGAAGTTTCGCTTTCGGGAGCGCCTCTTTCTGAAACGTCTGGTTGAGGCGATTGCCACGCGCCGGCAGCCTTCACAAACGCGGAAAAAATCGCGCGCGAAAATTCGCTTTGTTCGCAGGTGCGCTCGGGATGCCACTGCACGCCGACGACAAAGTGATCGGGCGCATCGAGCTCAACTGCTTCGATCACTCCATCAATAGGCGAGACCGCAGCTACGCGCAGATTGTCGCCGGGCTTGCGAATTGCCTGATGGTGGCTCGAATTCACCTGCGCATTCGACGCGCCGGCGTGGGCAAGAATTTCAGTCAGCCGCGAGCTTTGTGCAAGCTGGACCGGATGCGCCTCGACTACTTCGCGGCCAGGGCGGTGATTGACGGGAGTTTTCAAATCCTGGATGAGCGATCCGCCGCGCCACACGTTCAACGTCTGCGTGCCGTGGCAAATGGCGAGGATCGGCTTACGAAGGTTGAATGCGTCCTGCAAGAGCAGTTCATCGGCCACGGCGCGAATGGGATCGTCGGACGCGCACTCCGGAGCTCGCGGTTCGCCATAGCGCGCGGGATCTACGTCGTGGCCGCTGCCCGGCAGGAGAACGCCCTGCACGGAGGCGAGCAGTTTAGCGACGCGCTCGCGAGTTTCGTTCAATGGCACCACGACCGGCTCAGCTCCCGCAGCTTCAACCGCGGCAATGTATTGCGGCAGCGCGCGCTGGTTGTATTCGGGTTCGTCGCTTGTGGGCTCGGGAATGGCAATGCGCGGGGCCATGAACTCAGTTTAAAGGCAGCATGGGTTCCAGCGCGCTCGGGTTCTTGAGCAACGATAGGGGAAATGATCCGCCTAACCTGGGGTGAGAATTGGTGACGAAGCATCCGTCAAGGGAGGATTCTTGCCGCCTCGATTCGACGATAGACGGGACATGAACAATAATGACAATAGAGCTCGGCGGCGTCGAATACGAGGGAGGGGTGCCCTGCACTAGTCCAAAGGAGAGTGGCCTATGCGGTTCCTTTCGGCGATTATCGTTGGAGCGATTGCTCTAACATTTCCAACCCTTATATGTCAGACGAAGGCGCGGAGTGCATCCAAACCCACAACTGCGCCTGCGCCGATTGATTCAGGAAAGACTGACGAGCTCGCCCAGGCTCGGAATGTTTCGGATGATTTCTTGAGAGCGCTCAAAATCGCGGATTTGCCAGAGGGTGCCAAAATCTTGAGCAGCCTTCAGTGGATTACCGGTGACGCGGATCAGGGAGAAAACTTCTATGCGCGACCGCGTTTCACAGAGACTTCGCCAATATTTGAGGAGCTGTTCGATACGGACGTTGCCGGCGTTCAAGGCTATAAGCGAGTGCTCGATATGAAGGCGGTTTCGGAAGCCGGAACGCAACTCATGACTCGGTATTTCATAATCGAGTTCAAAGATCGCCGTAGCAATCAGTGGAAGGTGCTTGAGACCGCGATCGACAGGCTCGACGTAGAGGGGAATGTCGCAGCATACGCACGCTCGCTCCACGTGACTGGCGTTACGTCGGAACAGCGCAATTATCTGGATTATGGGCATTGGCTACTCCTCGACGGCAGGACGAAAGAGGCTCGTGGTGCCCTTGCAACTGCCCTTACGGCCAGCACCGCCGTGGATTCGTCAGTCGGCTGGAACAGCGCCGCGGAGGATAAGGTGCAAATCCAAGCGCTGTTATCCGCACTTGGGGGGATCACATCGGAATAAGATGAGCGTGTTATACGCTAAGCGCCGCCGCGCTTATCTCTTCGTGCTAAGATTTGACAGGAAACGCACAAAATAATGAGTTAGTTCTCGTAAAAAATAGCTTAGGGGTTCTATGGCAATCTCAAAGAAATCTCTCGTTACCTTGCTGGTTCCGTCCCTTCTCGTACCGTTGCTCATGGCAGCGGAAACTGCGCATATCGAATGCACGCCAGAAGGTGCGACACCCACTCAAGCAGTTCCCATTCAGTTCAGCGGGGCATCGATTCCGGGCACAGAAGTGGCAAATGGCGGACAGTCTACGCCGCAGTACTCGTCAATCGACGCTCACGGAAACCAGATTGTGGTTTCATCCGGAACTTCGCCGGTGCATGTGTCGCCGGGGAAAGATTGCTTGGTGGCTGCTGGCTCCGAAGGAGCCGAAGCTGATCGACGATATCCCTCTTCCGGGCCGCGCGGCCAACCCGTATAACCTGCACGGCGGAAAGTGGACTGGCCGGCAGCTGCTGCCTCGACCGCGCACGTTTCCTTCAAGTTGACCGCTTCGCAGATTTATGCGACAGGCGCGGAAGATTCGGCGTGAGCCTGCGTGGGCTGGCCGAGCATCTCTTCAATCGCAGCGCGAAGCCGCTCGGTCAGCTCGCCGTTCTGGCGCACAGTCATTCCTTTGGTCTCGATGGGTTCGCCGACATGGACGGTGAGTTTAGAGGGATAGAAGTGTTTGGTGTGAATGGGCAGCAGATCGAAGACACCACTGAGAGCGATGGGAACGAGCGGCACCTGGGCGCGGATGGCGAGGTAGGCTGCGCCGGCGAGGAATGGCCGCAACGCGCCGGTCGACGTGCGTCCGCCCTCAGGAAAAACGAAGAGTGGCATGCCGGCGCGCAACGCTTTGACTGCGCCGCCGAGGCTCGACAGCGTGGCGTGCGGATTTTCGAGGTCGATGGGCATTTGGCCGGAGCGGCCCAGATACCATCCGATCATTGGCCACTGCCAGAGATCTTTTTTGGCCAGGATGCGGAACTGGAAGGGCAGGGAGCCGAAGATGACGGGCGTGTCCATGTACGAGGTGTGGTTGGAAGCGTAGACCGCGACGGGGAATTTGTGGAAGTTCTCCGCGCCTTCGATCTTGAGCCGCGAGAACGAAAGGCGCACAAAGTTGCGCCCCCAGAAATGCGCGATGCGATGCTGCATGCGGCCGTTTTTGTCAACGACGGAGACGAGAAGCGCGGTAGATGCGCAAACCGCGGTGAGCAGAAGCATTAGGGGCCCCTGCAATCCGTAGCTGAGCCAGACGTAGGAGCGAGGCAGCGGGTTGGGGCGCGGGCTCATTGCGATTCGCCTTTCCCGGATAGCAGCTTGGCGCGCGCCTCGCCGACGAGATAGACCGA
>JBEKWT010000329.1:0-3836 GCA_049512795.1 Occallatibacter sp. | reverse complement strand
CCACCCAGATGCTCTAATCAATGAAGTCGGCTCCATGAATCCCCACAGTTTCGATGTCCTCATCCTCGGCGGCGGCGCGGCTGGCCTCATGGCGGCAATCGAAGCGGGCCGCCGCGGACGCCGTGTCGCGGTCCTCGAGCGCGCCCAGCGGCCGGGCAAGAAGATCCTCATCTCAGGCGGAGGCCGCTCGAACTTCACCAACCTGCACACGCAGCCCGGCAATTTCCTCTCCGCCAATCCCCACTTCGCCAAATCGGCTCTCGCGCGCTACACGCCTGCCGATTTCATCCGCCTCGTCGAGCGGCACCGCATCGCGTATCACGAAAAGACACTGGGCCAGCTCTTCTGTGACGGCTCAGCGCAGCAGATTGTCGATCTGCTCATGCGCGAATGTGCGGATGCAGGCGCGCGCGTCCTTCTCTCCACTGCGATCTCCGAAGTCCGCCGCGACGATTCTTCCGGAGCGTTCACAATCGTCGCCGCCAACGCAATCTTCACGGCACCCGCGCTCATCGTCGCCACCGGCGGCCTGTCCATTCCGAAGATGGGCGCGACAGGGTTCGGCTACGACATTGCCCGCCAGTTTTCAATTCCCATCGAGCCCTGTCGCCCGGCGCTCGTTCCGCTTACGCTCTCCGGCGCGGAGCTTGCGGATTTCGCTGGCCTCGCCGGCATCTCCGCGCCGGTAACCGTGACCTGTGGCAAGCGCAGCTTTCAGGAAAAAATGCTTTTCACGCATCGCGGCCTCAGTGGTCCCGCCATCCTGCAAATCTCCTCCTATTGGAATAAGCCGGAATCCATACTCATCGACTGGGCGCCCGGCCAGCACCTGCTCGCGCTCCTTCGCGCGCCGAACGCGACCCGCGATCCGGCCGCAATGAAAGCCGCGCTGCGTGCCCATCTGCCGGCCCGCTTGGCTGAACGCTTAGTCAACCGGCTGCTCGATGGGCCTGCGCCCGTAAGCTGGACGAATCACGCGCTCGATGAGTTGGAGCGCCGTCTGCATTCTTTTGCGTTCACGCCCAGCGGCACGGATGGCTATGACAAGGCGGAAGTGACGGCCGGCGGCGTCAGCACGAGCGCGCTTTCGGCGCAAACCATGGAGTGCCGCACTGTTCGCGGCCTCTACTTCATCGGCGAGGTGGTCGACGTCACGGGCCACTTGGGCGGATTCAATTTCCAGTGGGCGTGGGCGTCGGGCGCTGCAGCAGGCCGCGCGGTCTAGCGGATATGCGGCGACGCCCACAAGCGAACCGAGCCGCATATTTTCCTGGCAAGGGCTAAAGTTTCCGCTGTCTTCTGACGATAAACCTACTGGCGACCTCCGCATCCGGCCAGCAAAGGAATTCCCGCCATGTCCACTAGCGCCATCACCAGCAGCATTCTCTCCGCAATCGCCGGTTCTCCTTCGGCTGCAAACCGCTTCGTCACCGACCTTAATCAGCTCGCGAAGGACCTCCAGAGCGGCAATCTCTCCGCCGGGCAGGACGATTACCTCACCCTATCGCAGGACGCGCTCGACGGCGCCACCGCTTCCACCGCCACCACGTCATCGAGCGGAATCACCACCGGGCTGCTCTCCGGCATTGCATCCTCCTCAAGCAGCTCCAGTTCCTTCGTCACCGATCTCAACCAGCTCGGCGCTGACCTGGCCAACGGCAACCTTTCCTCGGCCCAGGGCGACATGCTCTCCCTCGACTCCACCGCACTCAACGCCGTGCCGTCCTCCAGCGCGGCCTCCAATTCCTCCACTCAAAGCAAGGCCGACGCCGCCACGCTCATCTCGGCCACAATCCAGGCCATGGAATTTGGCGATGACTCCACCGTCGGCACAGACATGTCCCAGCTCGCCTCCGTCTCCGTCAGCTCCGACGGCGCCGGATTGATAAAGTCGGCGAGCCAAAGCTATGGCTCCGCCCCCGGTTCCCCGGTTTCCTCCTCGCAGAGCTCCATCGGCGAACTCCTCAACAGCTCAAGCGCGGATAGCTCTTCTACCTCCGGCTCCTCCCTGAGTCTCCTCGCCTAGACAGCACGGAACCCGCATTGCCGCATCCGCTTTTCCGCAAGACCAACACTCGGGAATTCGACGCCTATGCTCTTCCATCCCTCCCCCGTTCGTGTCACAGCCGTTTTTCCGCGATGTCGCTTAAAATCAAACCATGTGCGGGATCGTTGGGTACGTCGGCAAGAAAAAAGTCGTTCCAGTCATCATCGAGGGGCTAAGGCGCCTCGAATACCGCGGCTACGATTCGGCGGGAATCGCCGTCGGCCATCCAGGCAGCGAGAAGCTTGAGCTGCGGCGCGCGGCCGGCAAGCTGTCGAAGCTTGAAGACGTTTTGCGCGAGCATCCGCTCGACGGCACCTTCGGGATCGGTCACACGCGCTGGGCCACGCACGGCCGCCCAACGGAAGAGAACGCGCATCCGCACCGCGACTGCACCGGCCGCATCGTCGTCGTCCACAACGGCATCGTCGAAAATTATCTCGATCTCAAGCGCGAGCTCACCGCGCAGGGCCACAAGTTCGTCACCGAGACCGACACCGAGATCATCGCCCACCTGATCGAACAAGTTCAGAAAGACGCTGAAGCCGCCGGCAAGCCCGTTCCGCTCGAAGCTGCCGTGCGCACCGCGGTCAAGCGGCTCACCGGCGCGTTTGCGCTGGGCGTGCTGTCGTCAGCCGAGCCCGACAAGATCGTCGCAGCGCGCCTCGGCCCGCCCGTGATCATCGGCGTTGGCGAAGGCGAGAGCTTTGTCGCCAGCGACGTCCCCGGGATTCTGCATCACACGCGCAACGTCTACTTCCTCGCCGACGGCGACGTCGCGATTCTGACTTCCGCCGGCGTCAAGCTCACTGACTTCGACGGCAACGCCATCGAGCGCGAGCTTACGCGCATCCAGTGGGACCCGATCCAGGCGGAAAAAGGCGGCTACAAGCACTTCATGCTCAAGGAAATCTGGGAGCAGCCGCGCGCCGTCACTGACACCACTCTCGGCCGCGTCTCGCTCGACTCGGGCAAAATCTTCCTCGGCGAGATGGATATCCCCGACGAAGAACTGGCCCGCGCCGCGGGCATCAGCATCGCCGCATGCGGGACAAGCTGGCACGCCGGACTCACCGGCAAGTACATGATCGAGCGCCTGGCGCGCATGCCCGTAGATGTCGACTACGCCAGCGAATACCGTTATCGCGATCCGATCGCCGGTCCGCACACGCTCGGCCTGCTCATCACCCAGTCCGGCGAAACCGCAGACACCCTGGCCGCGCAGCGCGAGATGAAAACCCTCGGCTCGAAGACCGTGGCCATCTGCAATGTGGTCGGCGCGATGGTGGCCCGCGAGGCGCATGGCGCCATCTATACCCACGCCGGCCCCGAGATTGGCGTCGCCTCGACCAAGGCATTCACCTCGCAGTTGGTTGCTCTGTTCTTGCTGGCGATGAAGCTGGGGCAGCTGCGCGGTCACCTCGACAAAGCGCAGTCCATCGCATTGATTGAGGAGCTCAGCCGCCTCCCCGTGAAGATCGAGGAGGCGCTGCGCAGCTGCACGGCGCAGTGCGAGGAGCTCGCGAAGGAATTCTCCACGGCGCGCGACTTCCTCTACCTGGGCCGCGGGATTCACTTCCCCATCGCGCTCGAAGGCGCGCTCAAGCTGAAGGAGATTTCGTATATCCATGCCGAGGGGTACCCGGCCGGCGAGATGAAGCACGGCCCCAACGCCCTCATCGACGAAACACTTCCAGTGGTCGTCCTGGCCACGCGCGACGAGCGATACCCGGCGTCGAAGCTGCGCTATGAGAAGACCCTCTCGAATATCCAGGAAGTGACGGCGCGCAGC
>JBEKWT010000328.1:0-3838 GCA_049512795.1 Occallatibacter sp. | reverse complement strand
GCGGGCTAATGCGATGCAGCGAACGGGTCGATGTTGAACAGTTGCAGGAGCGAGTTGTCGTAGAAGGGAGTGGGCGTAAAGGTGAGGACGAAGAGGATGAGGCCGCAGACGCCGAGGATGGCGCGGGTTGGGGACAGATCGGTGACCTCGGAGACTTTTGGATGGCGCAGCGCGGGGATGAGGAGAAAGACGCCCCAAAAGATCCAGCCGACCCAGTAGACGGCTCCGGCGAGGAAGAGGAGGAAGGGCAGGATGTTGTTGAGCAGGCGATGCAGGCGCGGGGAGAGCGCGTAGAGGATATGGCCGCCGTCGAGCTGGCCGCCGGGGATGAGATTGAGCGCGGTGATGAAGAGGCCGATCCAGCCGGCAACGAGAATGGGATGCGGCGAGGCCTGATTGAAGGAGGGGACGGCGGGGTTCCAGTGGGCGAGAAGATGGCGCAGCAAGCGGATGGTGAGCGGATCGCCTCCAAAGCGAATGAGGGGCTCCGGTGCGCCGGGTGCGCGGGGAACGCTGAGCACGAGGCCGACGGCAACTGCGAGGGCGGCGGCGACGAAGCCGGCGAGCGGACCGTAGATTCCTACATCCATGAGGGCGTCGCGTGTGGGAATGCGAGTGCGAATGCGAATGACGGCGCCGAAGGTTCCGCTGAGCGTGGGAGCGGGGATGACCCAGGGCAGGGTGGCGCGGAGGCGGTGCGCGCGGCAAGCCGCGTAGTGGCCGAATTCGTGAATGAGGAGAATGCCGAGCAGAGTGAGCGAGTAGGCGAAACCCGTGAAGAAGAGAGCGGGGTGGCGAAGGAACCAGCCCCAGGGCCAGAGATCGCTCTCGCGCGCGACGGGCGGAAGACCGCGGAAGAAGTTGTGCATGAACTGCGCGCCGTTCACGGTGGTGGTGACGATGCTGGCGAGGAGAAGCAGCGCCGGCAAGCCATATTCTCGAAACAGTTCTCGAGGCAATTGTCGAAGAGGGGGAAGCAACCGGACCTTTCTTGTGGGGCGAATATTTTGACGTGCCCTGCGGTCGGGTCCTGGGGTAGGTCGACTCGGGAATTCGTGATCGAGAACTGATGGTTCCAGCCTTTGAAATTTACGCGCACACAAAGCACGGCGGAGCAGCTCGCCGGGGGTGATCCGCGAGGGCGGCCCGAGATTCGAGAGCCCGCAAAGCTGTTAGCTGCCTGTTGCGCCAGGCTCGAGCGTGTGCAGTTCTTTGCCTGGCTTGAAGCGAACGGCCTTGCCTGGGGCAATGTTGACCTCAGTCCCGGTGCGGGGGTTGCGTCCGATGCCGGTTTTGCGAGCGCGGACGCTGAAGACGCCAAATCCGCGCAGTTCGATGCGCTCGCCGGCCGCCAAAGCCTGCTTGAGGCCCTCGAAGACCGTGTCCACTGCCGCCTCAGCCTTGGTGCGCGGCAGGCCCGTGCGCTCGACCACGTTGTGAACAATATCCTGCTTGATCAATGGAGTAACCTCGCGGGGCGAACTTAATGATGCGTATCTTACCACCAACACCGCCCATACTACAGATTTTGTTGCGATTAGAAAAGCAGGGACCGAGGGAAAAAGAGACCATGGGACCGAAAAAGCAGGGACCGGGAAGGCACGGGCCGAGGGTGCAAGGGATCGGAAATGCAGCGACGGGGCAGCGCGAATTGTCGACGAGTGGAATGGTTTAAGATAAAAATTCGGGGCCGTAAACAACAAAGGATAAGCCGCTGGAAGCCGCTCTAAACCTCCGGGACCAGGAGACGCATGTCGATACAGAGTGACCGATGGATCAGGGAACAGGCCCTGAAGCACGGAATGATCGAGCCGTTCAGCGAAAAGCAGGTGGCGGGCAATGTGATCTCCTATGGACTTTCTTCGTACGGCTACGATCTGAGAGTCTCGGACGAGTTCAAGATTTTTACTAATGTGAACAGCGCCATCATCGATCCCAAGGCGTTCGACGAGCGGTCGTTTGTTTCTGTGCAGGCGGATTCGGTGATTGTTCCGCCAAATTCATTCGCGCTGGCGCGGTCGGTTGAGTATTTTCGGATTCCGAGAGACGTGCTGACGATTTGCGTTGGGAAGTCGACCTATGCGCGTTGCGGAATCATCGTGAATGTGACGCCGTTCGAGCCGGAGTGGGAGGGATTTGTCACGCTTGAGATTTCGAACACCACGCCGCTGCCGGCGAAGGTGTACGCGAACGAAGGGCTGTGCCAGATTCTGTTCTTCCACGGCGATCAGCCGTGTGAGACGAGCTACGCGGATCGCAAGGGCAAATATCAAAAGCAGCAGGGAATTGTGCTGCCCAAGTTGTGAGAATCGATCGCCACCGCGCCAGGCATGAGCGATGAGGACAGAGGAGGATAGAGGAGGATAAAGGATCGATGCACGCGGGCCCCGCGAACGAGAATGTCCGGATGCCACCTTAGCGTCAAGGTCCTACACCTATTTCTTAGCGAATCGGGTATAGGTGGTATTTCAGTTTTAACTCGCGGGATTAATGATTTAGTTTGAAATTTCTTCGTAAACAGAATTGCGCTGACTTATTTTCTCCCTGGATCGCCCAAAGGCAAGATGAACCCAGCCTTTCATAAGACTGGTGTGACTCCTGCTGGACCGAGACAGGTGTGGGGATGACATCGTCGAAGCGTGGTCCTGACACAATTCGCATTGGGGTGGCGGCGGACGAACCGATTCGCGTCGCCGGGCTTGCGAGCATTTTTGACCAGCCCGCGCAGGATGAGCATTGCCAGCTTGTGCCGGTGATTGCGCCTCTTTCTGAACTGCTGGAGCTGGTCGATATTGAGTACATTGTTGTCGACATTCATTCCGCGCTGGGCGGCTTTGAGGCACTGGAGACGATTGTGCGGGTGCGGCCGGACGTGCGATCGATCGTGATTGGCCCGGACGGTGACGATGAACTGGTTCTGAGCGCGATCATCTCGGGGGCCAGAGGCTACCTGGGGCAAAGCGCGGGGCCAGAACTGGTTCGCAGCGCCATCGACGTGGTGACTTCGGGGTCGATTTGGGCTCCCAGACGGCTTCTCTGCCGCGTGATCGACCGTTTGCTGAGCGTTCCAGGAGTATCACAAGCCGCTGCGAATCAGCAGCTTACGAAGAGAGAACGGGAAGTTCTCGAGCTGATTCTGGGGGCACACTCGACGCGCGAGATTGCCAACGAGCTAGGGATCGAGCAGCGCACGGTGAAGGCATACGTCGGCCGCTTGATGAGGAAATCGGGCGCCGATAACCGGATTAAGCTCTCGATGTCGGCTCTCGGCCGATCTTTTGTGCCCCGAGGCGTGGGCAGACGCAGAGGGGACGGAACTCACGAAAGTGCCACAAAATAGGGGCGATAACGGTTACTTTTTGTCATCACCCTTAAGTACTCTTGTGTCGTTACTGGGATTCAAGCAATCTGTGTCTAGAAACAACGCAGATCTGGGGAAAGGAGTTCCCCGGCGGCATGTAATGCATGATGCCAGGGAACTCCTCTTTTTTTGATTCGCGCGGGGTTTCGAGCAAATCGCGGTTGCTAGATTATCCGCCCTCCCCCACACCATCCATCCCCGTCAGCTTTAGCGCACGCGGCCTTTACCAGTCTGTGAGGGCCGATACAGCCGTCGGGTCGTCAGGCGGCGCTCTTCTGCCGCAGCTCGCGGTCTATTCGAGCGGCAAGCAGCTTGCGAGCCTTCTCCAGGCGGCGAAGCCTGGAGGGGCTCAGCCTCTTGGCCGCATGGCTGATGTAAAACGTCAGCAACCTCATTCCCGCAGCGGTCCCCTGGGGGACCACGTCCTTCGATGCGAGAGAATCCGCAAGTGCTTCGGCGGGCATTGCGAATAAGCCC
>JBEKWT010000327.1:0-3891 GCA_049512795.1 Occallatibacter sp. | reverse complement strand
AAGAAGTCGCCATTCTCTACACCAGCGTTGACCATGAATTGACGCACCACGCGCGCGCCCTCCTCAAAGCTGCCGTCCGTTCCGTAGAGCTTGCCCAGCAGGCGCAAAAGCAGTTCGGCGTGCAGGTTCTGGCTGGTCTTGTTGGTTACGGTGATGTCTTCAGCGATCGGCACGGACATATGCGCGCCTAAAATGCGGCGGCCCTCCGCCGGGCCGGCGATCGAAGTGAAGTTGACAGGCGCTAGCTTCAGCGGCTGCTCGCGTTCAGCGGCAAAGTCGCCCGTGCCGGTCTGGTATTTGTGGCGCGATTCGGCCGCCCCAGTCACCTTGATGCCGCGCAGCATGAGCGCCTGCCTGAATGCTGCCGCGGTGAATTGCGCCGGATCCTCGACGGCCATCGCAACGTGCATCCCGCCGGCCGGCGCCGTGCCCCACGCCCGCACCAGCAACGATCCCGGACGCCGCTCGAGGCCGGGGTAGGCTTCCTGCCCTTGCTCCACGGGAGTCATGCTGTTGTCGGTCGTGTAGTAATCCACATCCGGCATCCACTCGGCTAGTGTTGCGCCGGGCGCGGCAGGGTCGGCGGTGATGCTGAGCTCGTCAGTGTTGTCGTTAAACGAAAGCGCGGAAACCGGTGCGCCGTAGCTCCACTGCAGCGCGTCCCAACTCCAGCCCAGGGCATAAGTTTCGCTCACGAAAAACGTATCGTCGCCGATCACGTCTCCATCCACCGTGCGCACGCCTGTCTGCTCCACCTGCTCGGCAATCAGCCCCAGAACATCCATGGCTGTCTTTGGCCGAGAGCTTGGCAAATTCTCCTGGGCTGCCGGCGCGGTCGTTCCCGGCTCGACATACGGATACTGGCGCCCGCTGATCGTGGGATCGCCTACGCCGAGCAGCACCAGGTTCCCGTGCAAAGTGCCGCTTGCATCGATGTCGCCGTCGGCGGCCACAAACGTGGTCCAGGTCAGCGTGTCCACCGGTAACAAAGCAAAAGCCGCGGCGGTGGTCGTCAGCTTGGCATTGGAAGCGGGCGTAAACAGGCGCGCATCGTTTAACCCGTAGAGCGGTTGCCCATCGAGAGTCGTCACGCTGATGCCGAAGTCCGCGCGGCTCAGCGCTGGATCGGCGAGAATGGCCTGGATTCGGTCGGGAAGCGGACCCGTCGTCGGGACGCGGTGCGGATTGCTGCGGGCCTGGGCGGGAGCGAGCGCTGCCGAGCCGAAAATGCAAACCAAAAGGCTGCTCCATGCAGTGGATCGCCAAAGGGAGGCCATGCCCGGAAGTGTAGCAAAACACCGCAATGTCGCGGCGTACCATCGGGAATGAGCGCGTATGAAAGGCAAAGCACATTGGCGGTTGCGGACGCGAACCCTGGAGCTCGGCAGGCGCACGCTTGTCATGGGCGTCGTGAACATCACTTTGGACTCGTTCAGTGACGGCGGGCTGTTTCTCTCGCCCGAAGCAGCAGTCGCGCATGGGTTCAAGCTGATTGAAGAGGGCGCGGACATTCTCGATCTGGGCGCGGAAAGCACACGGCCCGGCTCGCACGCCGGCGGCGCGAACGCGGCTGTCAGTGCCGACGAAGAACAGGCGCGGCTGCTTCCGGTGGTGGAAGGAATCCTCAAAAGGCTGCCGCATGCAGTGCTTTCTGTCGACACCTATAAAGCGGAAACAGCCCGCGGAGCACTCGCCGCTGGCGCGGAGATCGTGAACGACGTGAGCGGATTTACCTGGGATCCAGCGATCGCCGAAGTCTGTGCCGAATTTCACGCAGGAGTCGTGCTCTTGCACACGCGCGGGCGGCCCGAAGAGTGGCGTGCGCAACCGCAGCTTGAGCCCGATGCGCTGCTCGCCACGGTGCGCGAGGGGCTGGCCGCAAGTCTCGCCTCAGCGCGACGCGCCGGAATTCCGCCCGATTCGATCGTGCTCGACCCCGGCTACGGATTCGGCAAGCGCTTCGGCGAGAACTTCACGCTTCTCGCGCGTCAGTCAGAATTGCTCTCGCTCGGCCGGCCGTTGCTTGCCGGGCTCAGCCGCAAATCGTTCCTCGGCCACACACTGGCGTCGCTCTTTGGTGGTGAGCCCGCGCCGATAGCCGACCGCGAGAACGCCACTCTTGCCGCGATGACCGCCGCGATTCTCCACGGTGCGTCGATCGTGCGCGTGCACGCGGTGCGCCCCGCAGTCGAGGCCGCGCGCGTCGCCGACGCAATTCTCGCAGCACTGTAAACTCGCCGCGAATTACACGCTGATGCCAACCTTGTGCCGCGGCCACAGCGGGCGCAGAGCCGTGTGGTCGGTCGCCGGCTCGCCGTCGCACTCTACCTCAATCACCGTGGCGGGCTGGTCGGGCGCAATCAACGGCAGCCCCGTCAACCTCAAGGTGAATTCATCCTGCGTAAACTCGACCTTCTGCCCCGTCTTGACGAGCCGCGCCGAGAGCGCCTTTGGTTTAAGCCCGGCGAATGCCACCACGACCTCGGGCTTATAGAAATCCAGCCACTCCACCGCCGGAGTGTGGCCTGGCCAGAAGTACACATGCACATAAAGCGTGTTGCCGCGCCGCGTGAAGTTGAGGCTCGTCACCCACTCGGCGTCGATGCGCTCGGCGCCGTAAATTGCCTTGCCATTCGTGTCGAGCCACTTGCCCACCGTCTCCAGAATCTCCACTGACTCCGGCGGGATCGATCCATCCGGCTCCGGCCCGATGTTCAGCAGATAGTTTCCGCCGCCGCGCGCGCAGGTGATCAGGTTGTCGACTATGGTCTTGGGCGTCTTCCACGCATCGTCACCGCGGTTAAAGCCCCAACTATCGTTCAGCGTCATGCAGGTTTCCCAGGCGCGTCCCGCGTCGGCGGCCTGGATGTGCTGTTCCGGCGTGGTGAAGTCCCCCGGCAGCAAATTACGATTGTTCACGATGATGTCTGGCTGCAGCGAAAAGACCATCTCGTTCATTCGCTCCGATTCCCACTGCTCGGCTGTCAGCGGCCACGCCACGTCGTACCACAGAATGTCGATCTTGCCGTAGTTCGTCATCAGTTCGCGGATCAGCCCGTGTGTGTAGTCGACGAACCGCCGCCGCGCTGCCTCATCGGTTTTGCAAATAGCGCCATCGGGGTGGTGCCAATCCATCAGCGAGTAGTAGAAGCCCACCCGCATCCCCTCCGCCCGAGCCGCGTCAACGAATTCGCGCACCAGGTCGCGTCCCGGCCCCTGGTCCATCGCGTTGTAATCGGTCAGTTGCGTGTCCCAGTTGCAAAAGCCCTCATGATGTTTGGTGGTCATCACCATGTACTTCTGGCCGGCGCGTTTGGCCAGCCGCGCCCACTCGCGCGCGGCGTGCGGCTTGGGCGTGAAGTGCTTGGCCAGAATCTCGTACTGCGGAATGGGAACGCCCTCCACTTCCTTGGCCCACTCGTGCTGGCCGATCACGCTGTAAAGCCCCCAATGGATGAACATGCCGAACTTGGCCTCATGCCACCACGCCATGCGCTGCGCGCGCGTCGCGGCCATCTTGGCTTCGATCGGCGAGACCTGCGCGTTCGCCCCGGCGTTTTGAAGCTCCAATGCACCGGCGCTTCTCGTCGCCGCAGTCAGTGCGCCCGCCGCGCCCAGCCCCTTCAGAAAATTGCGTCGAGAGCTCTCCATCCAATCCATAAGCATTCCCCTCGCGAAGTCGAACTCACTGCCATGCCGGCAGGCAAGTGCGCGTCGAAGAGACTATACCAGCCGCGACGGGAATGCGAAGAGTGATCGGCTGCGAACTGGACTCGGGGATGGTTATGACCGGGACGATTCCCGCCGCCGATCGAGCAGGAGCACCACGCCGCTGAACACGGCAACGGCAACAAGGCCGCACCCCGCCAGCAATACACCCCAGAGCGGCAT
>JBEKWT010000326.1:0-3894 GCA_049512795.1 Occallatibacter sp. | reverse complement strand
TGTCGGAGATCGAGTAGCGCATGTACGCAAGGCCGCCGCGATAGATCAGGTCGACGATCAGCTTGAGTTCGTGCAGGACTTCAAAGTAGGCGCTCTCGGGTTGATAGCCGGCTTCGGTGAGCGTCTCGTACCCAGCTTTGATGAGCGCACTGACGCCGCCGCACAGCACCGCCTGCTCGCCGAAGAGATCGGTCTCCGTCTCCTCCTTGAAAGTCGTCTCCAAAGCGCCAGCGCGCGTGCAGCCGATGCCCTTGAGATAGCTGAGCGAGAGAGCGTGTGCGTTGCCAGTCGCGTCCTGGTGCACGGCGATGAGGCCGGGGACGCCGCCGCCTTCAACGAACACTTCACGCACGCGATGGCCGGGCGCCTTGGGCGCGGCCATGCCCACGTCAATCCCCGCTGCCGGCACAATCGTCTTGAAGTGAATGTTGAAGCCGTGTGCAAACATGACCAGCTTGCCTGCGCTCAAGTTCGGCCCGATCTCCTCGGCATACAACTTGGCCGCGGTTTGATCGGGAACGAGCACCATCACCACGTCGGCCCATTTTGTGGCCTCGGCGACGGTGGTCACTTCAAGTCCAGCCTTCTGCGCCTTGCCAATCGATTTTGAATTGGCCGCCAGGCCCACCTTTACCTGCACGCCTGAATCCTTGAGGTTGAGGGCATGCGCATGTCCCTGCGAGCCGTAGCCAATGATCGCCACTTTCTTCGCTTGAATCAACGAGAGGTCGGCATCGTGATCGTAATAAGTTTTTGCCATGATTTTCCTGGTTTTCCTTTGCATTCGGGGTTGAAGTTTTTTGTATCGGGCTCGTTTGGCTGCTGGTGGCGCAATGCCGCTCATTCCAAACTGAAGGCCGCGAAAAGATCGAGAAATCCGCGAAAGTCTTTCCTGGATTGAAAGGGGGGGAGCTTAAGCCCTCACAAAGGTCGTTAACCCCCGGCGGGTGCGCTCGCGAAGCTGGCAGTTCCGCATTTCATCCGCGAGAGACTCCAGGTTAGGTACTCCATAGATTGAAAAATTCTCAAGCTCCGCATCGGATGAAAACAGATGCAGCGATGCCTGGCCGAGCAACCGCTTTCCCAGCGGCTTGCGCAACTCAAAATGGTCGATGCGAAATAATTCGAGAGACTCCTGAACTTTCGAGAGCAGGCCGTGTTCGAGTTTGATCCGCTGCGTCGTGATCTCGTAGTGGGTTCTTCGGCTCCTTAGGTAGTAATGGATACAAATGGCTGCGAATGCGACCACAAAAAACAGGCACAAATAGGTAACGTCGGTCCCAGAGCTCCCAATGTACCCGGCTTTCATCAAGAACCCCACAAGTATTGTCACGGCGATCACAATGATGAAAGGCATTAACTGACCGACGGTATAAATGATTGCCGGGTGCCCGACGAACAAATCTTTCTCGGTTTCCTGATCCTTCGTCGCGGCAAACGCAGTCAGGTCCGTATTGCAGAAACGGCACTTGATTGCGACGGCCTTGATGGTCTCACCGCAGACAGGGCAGGCTTTCTCGTCAGCGTTCATCCATCCTTCCTCTCAAGCCAGAATCATAACCCATGCCGTCGCCCGTTATTACAGGGCACGAGGACCACCTTCGCTTACTCGGCTTCGTCAGCAACGCTGTCCGCGGCAGGCTCCTCTTCCTGCTCCGCGGATTCGCCCTCAACGACGCCCATCGCCCTGACCACGCTGCTGACGTGATGGCCGCGCCGCATCGTCATTTTGCCGCTGCGGCAGATCTCGAGAATCCGCCCGTCGTCTTCGCGCAGCACTTCGATGAGCCCTTCGATCTTGCTCTCCACGCCGGTCATCTCGATCATCAGCGACTCCGAGGTGAGATCGACAATGCGCGCGCGGAAGACCTCGGCCAGATCGAAAATCTGAGCGCGGTTGCGCGGTGTTGCCGCCACTTTGATCAGCGCCAGCTCGCGCGTGACGGCCGGATCTTTGGCGATGTCGTCCACATCGACGACATTCTCCAATTTAAACAGGCTGGCGCGGATGCGGTCTCCAGCCTCCGCCGACGCCTCGCACACCAGCGTGAGCCGCGACAGGCCAGGCCGCTCGCTGCGCCCCACGGTGAGCGAATTGATGTTGATGTTCAGGCGCCGGAACAGTGACGCCACGCGCGTCAGCACGCCCGGACGGTCTTCAACGTATGCGACGAATGTATGCAGCATAAAAACCTTTCCAAGTGAAACGGCCACCAAGTGAATAAGCGAAAAAGTGAAACGAGTGAAGGAGCAAGCTCACACTTTCACTTGTTCACTCCTTCACTGTCGTTCACTTGTCTTCTGCCGACTCTTCCAGAGGATCGTTTTCGGGCCGGCGAATCATCTCGTGCAACGCGCTGCCCGCCGGAATCATCGGGTACACCGAGTCTTCCTTTTCCACCATGAAGTTGAGCAGATAAGCCCCCGGCGCCGAGCGCGCCGCGTTCACCGCGCTCTCAACTTCGGAACGTTTCCGCACCGCGCGCCCCGGAATCCCGTGCGCATCGGCCAGCTTCACAAAGTCCGGGCTCACCAGCGGCGTGGCCTCGTAGTTGCGCTCGTAGAAAAACTCCTGCCACTGCCGCACCATGCCCAGGTAGCCGTTGTTGATGATGGCGATGTTGATCTTGATCTTTTCCTGCACAATGGTCGCCAGCTCCGCCGCCGTCATCTGGAAGCCGCCGTCGCCGGCTATAACCCACACCTCTTTTTCGGGGCAGGCGAATTTTGCGCCGATGGCCGCGGGCAGCGCGAATCCCATCGTGCCCAGGCCGCCACTCGTAATGAGCGTGCGCGGCTGCTCGTGGTGGAAGTATTGCGCTTCCCACATCTGGTGCTGGCCCACGTCCGTAACGATCACTGCGTTGCCGCCGGTCATGCGCCACAGGTCGTGCATCACGTGCGCCGCGTACAGGTGGCCGGAGTCGGGCAGGTTGTTGATGTCGCGCACCGCGACCGCGCCTTTGCTGGCTTCAATCGTCTTCAGCCACGCCGAGCCGTCGCGGCCTGCAACACGCGGCAGCAACTGCTCCAGCACCTCGCGCAGGTCGCCCACCAGCGCCACATCCACCTTCACGTTCTTGTTAATCTCCGCCGGATCCACTTCGATGTGAATCTTTTTTGCCTTGGTAGCGTAGGTCGAGAGCGTGCCCGTCACGCGATCGTCGAAGCGCATGCCGCATGCGATCAGCAGATCGGCTTCCTGGATGGCGTGATTCACCCACGCCTCGCCGTGCATGCCCATCATGCCCAGGCTCAGCGGATGCGACGCGGGAAATCCGCCCAGCCCCAGCAGCGTAAGGCCCACAGGAATCTCTGCGCGCTCGGCCAGCGTGCGCACCTGCTCCATCGCGCCCGACTCCATCACGCCGTGACCGGCCAGAATCACCGGCCGCTTGGAGTTGCGAATCAATTCGGCAGCCTGCGCCAACCCTGAATCGTCGACATGCAGCATGGGGTGCGGGCGATAAGGGCGCGGCTTGGCAGCTTCAAAATCGAACTCCGCTGTCGCTTGTTGCGCGTCCTTTGTAATGTCGACCAGCACCGGCCCGGGCCGTCCCGAGCGCGCGATCTGGAATGCCAGGCGCAGCGCGTGCGCCAGATCCTCGGCCTTGTTCACGAGAAAGTTGTGCTTTGTCACCGGCAGCGTAATGCCGGTAATGTCCACTTCCTGAAATGCGTCCGTGCCCAGCACCTTGCTCGAAACGTTGCCCGTAATGCAGACGATGGGAATCGAATCGAGCATTGCAGTGGCAATGCCGGTGACGAGATTGGTTGCGCCGGGACCGCTGGTCGCGATTGCCACGCCAACCTTGCCCGACGCGCGCGCGTATCCGTCGGCCATGTGCGCCGCGCCCTGCTCGTGGCGCACTAATACATGTCGAATGGGGAATT
>JBEKWT010000325.1:0-3894 GCA_049512795.1 Occallatibacter sp. | reverse complement strand
GCCGACAGCGAAGTGGCCGCGCGCGGATCGTTTTCGCTGTCGGTCGGCGGCTCGCGCCCCAACAGCACAGACTGGCTGCTGGACGGTGTCGACAACAATGAGCTGACCGCGGGCGGTATCGGGATCTTCTCGTCGATCGACGACATTCAGGAGTTCAAGGTTTTGACCTACAGCTACTCCGCCGAATTTGGCACCCGGGCCGGACCAACAGTTCTGGTCACGACGAAATCGGGTACGAACGACTTTCATGGCTCTCTCTACGAGTTCGTTCGTAACACCGACCTGAACGCGAGGAGCGACTTTGCCACCTCAACGCCCAAGTTCAATCTGAACCAGTTTGGTGGCTCGGTGGGCGGGCCCATTCGCAAAGACAAGACGTTCTTCTTCGTCGATAGCGAGCAGAAGTATCAGCGCGAAGGAATTGTCTACGCCGGCCTGATTCCTACCGCGCAAATGATCGGCGGTGACTTCTCGTCCGATCCCTGGGGAAACAGCGTCCCAGGCATTATCCTCGACAACCCATATAACGGCGCGGACTTCCAATGCGTGGGATCGCAAAATGGTGCTCCTATACCGGCCAATCCCGATGGAAGCCAGGCTCCAGGCGTACCGTGCAACAAGATTCCCGCGAACCTGATCAGCAGTATCGGCCAGGGCCTCATGGACCTGTATCCACCAGTGAATCCGGCCAATCCCAAGGAAGCGCCGGCAGGCAGCGCTGCGCTCGGATACAACTACGTCACCGAGCCGGTGCGCAGCCTGAACGAAACCAAGTTCGACGTTCGCCTCGACCAAACCATCACCTCAAAAGACACTGCCTTTGGCCGTTTCAGCTACGACCAGGCGTTTACCTACGATCCGGGAGGCGCGCCCGCTCCATATCTGGCTGAGGGCAATCCCTTCGGGAGTAATGAGACGCTCATCAACCACGCCCGCAACATCGCCATCGGCGAGACCCACGTATTTTCACCCACCACGCTGAACCAGACCAGCGTGGGCTATGACCGCATCTTCGACTACATCGCATCGCAGGATAATTTCAGTTGCGCATCAGCCAAGCTGGGGATCCCCGATGCGGATCTTGGTTGCTCGGCCGGCGGTACTCCCATCCCCGGCGGCTCGTACAGCCAGGGCTTGGTTTCGACTGAGGTCTATGGCGGCTATTGGTCCCTCGGCGATCGCGGCTACTCCCCGTTCCAGGGTGGAACCAACATCTACTCTTTCAAGGACGTCGTGGACCTCATCCGCGGCCACCACGAAATTCGCACCGGCATCGATCTTCGCGATAACCAGATGAATGTGGGCACCGAGGCTTTTCAAGACGGATTCTGGCTGATCGGTAACGAAGGATTCTTCAGCGGCAATCCCGAGTCCGATCTGCTGCTGGGTATGGCGGGAGGGGCGATCCACGATCAGACCTATAGCGGCGCTGTCACTGGACGGCGCTGGAAGATTTACCGGCCCTTCGTGGAAGATGACTGGCGCGTCACCCCGTCGCTGGTCCTCAATCTCGGCCTGGCATGGGATATGACCACTCCTGAGACTGAGATTCACAACCGCATGTCGGACTACATTCCCGCGACACAAACGCTTCTGATCGCAGGTAAGAACGGAGTAAGCCGTTCGGCCGGCATCAATATGTTTTGGGGCGCATACGAGCCCCGTGTCGGCTTGACGTGGAAGGTGTTGAACAGCGACAAGACGGTGCTTCGCCTCGGCTTTGGCATCTATCACGATTCGGCCTGGAACCAGGGCGCGCAGGGCCTGTGGCAAAATCCGCCCAACCTCGGCGAGTCAGATAACTTCGACGGCCCAGTCAGCCTCTCCAGTGGCTTTCAGGCGCTGCCCACTCCGCAGGATGTGGACACCTTCCAGGGCTCGTTCAATTGGCAGCCGACAAATTTCCAGCCCGGCAGAGTGCACCAATATAACGTCAACGTCGAGCGCCAGTTGCCCGGCGATGTCGTGCTTACCGCCGGCTACGCGGGGTCGGTGGGCGGTCATTTGCTGGAGTATGGCAATGACCTGAACACCAGCAGTCCGTCGGGCTGCGGAACCATTCCGAACTACACGATTGGCTGCTTGCCCGACGGCGCTCCTTACAATTATCCCTACAACCCGCCGAACTTCAACGCGATCTTCCTCATGGGAGACACGGGGAAAACGCACTACAACTCCATGCAGCTCAAGGCCGAGACGAAGACTCCAAAGCACGGTCTTTATGCGCTCGTCGCCTATACCTATTCACGCACGTACGACAACGGCCTTCCCGACGGACTGGGATCGATGGCGAGCGCGCCCTATTTCCCGCTGCCCAACTGGCAAAACCTCGACTGGTCTCTGTCGCAGATCAATCTCGATCAAAGCTTCACCGCAAGCGTGATCTACGATCTGCCTTTCGGCAGGGGCAGGGCGTTGGGGAGCAACTGGAATACTACGACCGATTCTCTGCTTGGCAACTGGCAGTTGACGTTGATCGAGAGAGTGTCTTCCGGGTTTCCGGTGCCGTTAATCGACAGCGACGATGAATCCGGCGTCAATGGCGGCTTCGGGTTCGAAAACGGCGGAGACGACAACAACTGGAATCGGCCGAACCAGGTTTCCGGAGTGAGCCCCTACAAGGCGAACCACGGCCAGCACCAATGGATCAATCCTGCGGCTTTTGTGGCGCCGCCGACAGGCGAGCTCGGCAATGCCGCGCGTGTTCCTGTTGTCGGACCCGATTTCGTCAACTCCGACTGCTCCTTAATCAAGGACTTCGCATTGCCGCGGAAAGAAATGGGGCTCGACTTCCGCGCCGAGTTCTTTAACCTCTTCAACCATCCGCAATTTGGCGCGCCGGTGAACGATATCAACTCGCCTGGATTCGGCGCCGTGAATTCCACGGTGAACAATCCTCGCCTGATTCAATTGGCCCTCAAACTGACTTTCTGAGGCCAGACGGAAAGCTACGAGCAGAAGCCCAGCGAGCAGAAGCCACTACAAAAGCTACGAGCAGAAGCTACGAGCAAAAGCAGCGAGCAGAAGCTACGCCCCCGGCTCTGTGGTTCAATGAACGCTTCCGGTCTACAGCATTTCTAGAAATTGCTGTAGACCGGAGCCAACCACCGGCAGCCCCATCGCATGTCTGCTTGGTCCCTTGGTCCCTTGTTCTCTCGGTCCCTGCTTTTACGTCGGCGTCGCAGCCACGGTCACCGGTTGCGCCGCCAGCGCCGAACGCACCAGCTCCGCAGGCCACACGTACAAGGCCAGCCGCCGCGAGTAGTGCAGCACCGGCTCCCTGTCCGGCAGCTCCAGGCCCACCGCCGCTGCCAGGTCGTTGCGCTCAATCTCCGCCTCGGCTTGTTCCAGCGGCCACGAAACGTGGTGCAGATTTGCCTTGATCGGTTCTCCCGCACGGTTCGTGCTGTAGACGCACGGCCGCTCCGTAAAGAAATACTCGAATGAGCCCAACCCAATCTCCGCCGTCTGCCGCGTCGGCCCCATTCCGCGGTACCGCACATTGAAGATCACCGGCTTGGGCGAGAATCGCCGCCGGCTATAGAACGCGAACTCCCGCTCCGAGCGCGGCTCCAGGTGCATCTCCGCCAGCCGGTACGGCAGGTGGTACATCATGTGCGCCACCGCCACCGCCAGCAGGTTGCTTGAATCCACGCTGAAGCAGTAGAAACCGGGCGTCCCCGTGTCGCGGTCCCGCACGTATGTCCGCAAATTCAAGTCAGGAAAGCTGCGCAGCCCCGGTATCGCCGGCACGCCGCGGATTTTAATGCGGTCCAGCCAGAATGGCACCGCTCCCAGCCACGCCGAACCCTGGATTGTGTCCGCTTCCAGCCAATCCGGTAGCAGCGCCTGCATCTTTTCGGTCGCAATCGGCCAATGCGCAAACAGCAGATC
>JBEKWT010000324.1:0-3910 GCA_049512795.1 Occallatibacter sp. | reverse complement strand
GGCAAGCTCACCATCACCGGCCAGCTCGGCGACGTCATGCAGGAATCGGCGCAAGCCGCGCTCGCCTACATCCGCAGCAAGGCGCAGGCTCTCGGCCTCTCGCGCGAGTTCTACCGCAACATCGACATCCACCTGCACGTGCCCGAAGGCGCCATCCCCAAGGACGGCCCCTCCGCCGGTATCACCATGGCCACGGCTCTCGCCAGCGCGCTCGCCAAAATTCCCGTCCGCCGCGACATCGCAATGACCGGCGAAATCACTCTCCGCGGCAAGGTGCTCGCCATCGGCGGCCTCAAGGAAAAACTCCTTGCTGCTCTCCGCGCTGGAATCTTCGAGACCATTCTGCCCCGCGCCAATGAGAAGGATCTTTCCGAGCTGCCCGACAACATCAAGAACGCCATGAAGCTCCGCTTCGTCGACAGTATGGATGAAGTTCTCGCGATCGCTCTCGAGCGTCCTCTTCCGACGCCTTTGTCGAGCGAAACCGAAGCACTGGCCGCAGTCCCGCCTCCATCCGCCGAAGCCCCCGCCAACCTCCCCGCCCCGCAGTAGGCGGCAAGCAAATGTATCGCGCGCTAACTGAAGCCACGATCCTATTCCACTTCGGATTCATTCTCTTCGTCGTCGCTGGCGCGCTGCTCGTCGGCTGGCGCCGCTGGCTCGCGCCCTTCCACCTCGCGGCGCTAGCCTGGGCGGTCTACGCCGAGCTTTCCCCCGGCATCGTTTGTCCCCTCACTGCCGCCGAAAACTACTTCGCCCTTCGCGCTGGCATCGCCACCTACACCGGCGATTTCATCGCTCGCTACCTCGTCCCCGTCATCTACCAGAACGGCCTCACGCAGCGCTGGCAAAATCTTCTCGCCGCCGCTGTCCTCGCCCTCAACCTCCTCATCTACGCCACGCTCCTGCTCCGCGGAAGAAATCCTCGGTCCTCGAAACCTAACCACCCCGCCGCCCAGGCCCCTGCGCCCAATTCCGCCCCGCAATAATCGAACGTCCGCAAATCTTAAGTCGGGAGTCAGATCCCGGAATGGGTGCCGCACCTCAAGCGCGATAAGACCGCGCGGAAGGCCGGTCGCCACACCTTGAGTGCAATTTCTGCGTTCGAAGAATATGGGGTGGGAGCTTAAGGCGTCTGCCGCGCGTGAAGCGCTTCCAGCGCATCGCACGCCGTCTTCACGCCGTCCTCCCGCGCCACTTCCTCCGCCGCAACCCGCGCCCGCTCTTCAAACTCCGGCTCGGCGAGCATCGCTCGCACCCTTCGTGCCACTCGCCACGGTTTGTAACTCGATCGTTGAATCACCCGCGCCACGCCCATTCTCTTCATGCGCCGTGCATTGTCCGGCTGGTCGTGCGAGTAGGGCATGATCAGCATCGGACGCCCGGCGCGCAGGCACTGCGCCGTCGTCCCCACGCCGCCTTGGTGAACCGCGAGTGACACGCGCGGAAACAGCTTCGAGTACGGCGCGTACTCCGCCACGCAAATCGAATCGGGCAACTCCTCTTTGGGCCGGTTCCTCGCGTCCGCCCCGATCAGCAGCACCGCGCGCACGCCCAGCTTCTTCGCCGCCTTCGCAGAATTCTCATAAAAATCTCCCGCCGCCAGCACCGCCGCCGACCCCAGCGTAAACACCACCGGCGCGTCGCCCGCGGCCAGAAAATTCTCAAGCTGCTCCGGCAGCGCCGCATTCCCTGCATCCGCATCGTAAAAACAGAATCCCGTGATCAGCGTGTTCTCCGGCCAATCCTTCTGCTCCACTCCCAGCACGCGCGAAAACAGCGCCAGCACCAGGTACGGCGAATGTTTCGCATCGAAGATCGGGTTCTTGCCCTTCGGCAATCCCAGTTCGCGCCGCAACTCATAAACCGGCTCCGGCCATTTGCGCGTCACAAACCGCGCCAGCCGCCGCATCGCGCGTCCCATTCCCTTGATCTTGTCCGCCCGAGCCAGCCTCGGATACGGCGGCAGCACCGGCGGATCGAACGCCGAGAAAAATGAGAACGGCGCCAGCACGTAGCTCGCCCACGGGATCCCCGTCACCTCCGCCACAATCGGGCCCGCGTAGTTCAGCTCGCCCAGCAACAACAGGTCCGCGCGCGCAGGCTTCGTCGCCGCGTCCAGCAGATCGTCGTACGTCTGCCGCAGCACCGGATACAGAAACTCCCGCAGCCCCGTCTCCGTACCCTTCTTCACGTCGTAGACCATCTCCACGAGCAGCGTGTTTGTGGGGTCAATGTCCGGCCGCAGCGCGTGAAACTCCAGGCCGAGCGGCTCAATCTTCGGCCGGTAGACGTTGGGCAGCGCCATCACCGGCGCATGTCCGCGCCGCTTCAGCTCCAGCGCAATCGCGATCAGTGGATTGATGTCCCCAAACGTCCCAATGTTCGACAGAACGATGCGCAATCGCGGGCTCCCGAACGCGTGATGGTTTTGCAACCTTGAGACTAAAGCATTGGGGGCTCGCTTCACGCTCCGCGGCGAGTCAATTTGGAGTTGCCTTGAAAGGTACGGGGCGACAAAACCAGCGCAGCGCCCTCTCGGAGGGATTTGCCCTGTGGCACGAGTTCGCGGTGGCGACCGCAAAAACTGTCCCAGAGAAGCACGAAGTGTCAGGGTACGACTTCAGTCGTGCCATAAGCACAAAAAAAGTCGCTGGCCTTTCGGCCCGGAGGGAGGCTCGACTCGACGAAACGCTCCGCCGCTACTGCGACGCCTTTACCACCGCATTCGCGCAAGCCGCCGGAGTGTCCTTCAGCGTCGGCTGCAGATCCGGCCAATAGGGACTGGTCTTCAGCAGCGAACAGAAATCCCCGAGCGAGGGGAGCGGGCTCTGTTGCGCTTTGGGCCCCAGCGCATCCACAAACTTCCAAGCCAGTTCCGACTGCCCACCATAAATCAAATTCAAGACCGTCTGCCACATCGTCGTTCCAATGGAATCGGCATCGCCCGCCGCCACCGCCTTCTGCGCCGCGCTTAGATCAGCGTTCCACTCCGCGGTCGTCGGCGCTGGCGTTCGCATCTGGCTCATCGCCAAATGAAATCCTCCGCCCTTCGCGTCGTTCGTCCAGCCGAGCGTAACCAGTGCCGAAGGCGAGCATGCAAAGCACGTCGGCCAATAACCGAACGTCCAGTCCGCCGTCGCGTAGTAGTAATGCCCGTCTGCGAGGCGCTCAAAATGTGCCATGTCGTCGTCGGAATCGTTCAGCGTGGCCAACAGCTTGAATGTCGGCTGCAGCTCAAAGACAAAATGAATCGAGCAGCAATGCGCCCCGCCAGTATTGAGCGAAACAATCATGTCCGGCTGTCCGCGCCCCGTCACGTCGGTCCCATTCGCAATCGCCGCTATGTTGTCCTGCGCATCGTCCGGCTGCCCCAGCGTATAAGTTTCAAAGCTGTCGACACTTTGGGTGTAAACGGTCTTGCCCCCGCTCGTCACCAGCAGGCACGCGCCGTCGTTGCTCTTGTGCGCGGCAAATTGGTACTGCCCGATCGTCGCCACGTCCGTCTGATTCGTGAATGCGCACGCCGCCGCAGGGTTCTCCGCCGGCCCCTGCGCGAACACTCCAGCCGCCGCGGCAAACCACATTGCCGCAAAAATACCACCCCTCACCAACGCCTGCTTGCCCATCTCTCGCCTCATCGCTTCAACTTGGTTCTGTCCAAGATAGCATCTGCGCTCTTCCACATCGCCATCGTTTGATCCATTCGCCCGGGGTTCATCGCCTCCCCGGCTTCATCGCGCCCCCTCGGTTTATCCGCTCCCGCTTCATCGAGCTTTGACCCCACCTTCAACCCCTGCGTGCTATCCTTGCCCCGTCAGAATTCCGCCCGGAGCCCCTCATGTCCCGTCCGCATCTTCCCCTCATCGCAATCGCGTTCGCAGCCGCCATCTTCACCCTCGCTGCCGCG
>JBEKWT010000323.1:0-3943 GCA_049512795.1 Occallatibacter sp. | reverse complement strand
AGAATGGAAAGATTCAACCCGCCGTTCAGAACCACCTTCATGCCGCTCGTGCCCGAGGCTTCCAGCGGCCGCCGCGGATTGTTCAGCCACACATCCACCCCCTGTACCAGATGCCGGCCAACGTTGATGTCGTAGTCCTCAATAAATACAAACTTGTCGCCAAAGTCCGCGTGGCGCATCATCTGCGCGATCTGCTGCAGCACTCTCTTGCCTGGCTCGTCGTGCGGATGCGCCTTGCCGGCAAAAACGAACTGCACCGGGCGCTTGGCATCGTTCACCATCGCCGCCAGCCGTTCCAAATCCTTCAGCAAAAGGTTGGCGCGCTTGTAGGTGGCAAAGCGGCGCGCGAATCCGATGGTCAAGGCATCGGGTGAAAGCACCTTGTCCAGCCGCTTCAAAGCCTCCGCCGGTTCGCCGCGGCGTTCCGCCTGCTCGTGCGCGCGGCGCCGCAGGAAGTTGAACAGCTGCCCCTTCAGGCTCAGGTGCGTCTCCCACAGCTCGCCGTCGTCCACACTCTCGATGCCCGACCAGGTGTGCGCCGCTCCGCTTTGGCGCTGCCAGCCCACGCCGAGATGGCGATCGTAGAGCCGGCGCATCTGCGGCGCCAGCCACGACGGCACGTGCACGCCATTGGTTACGTGGCCGATCGGTACCGCATCCTCCGGCCCGTCGGAATAAAGGCCTCGCCACATGGCCCGCGAAACCTCGCCGTGCAGCGAGCTGACGGCATTCACGCGCCGCGCCAGCTTCAGGCCCAGCACCGTCATGCAAAAATTCTCCTGGCTGTCGGTGGGATTTTCGCGGCCAAAGCCCATCAGGTTCTCGTGCGAAATGCCCAGCGCATCGCGCAGCGGCCCCAGGTGCTCCTCGATCAGGTCGGGGCTGAAGCGGTCGTGTCCCGCCGGCACCGGCGTGTGCGTGGTAAAGACCACCTCGCGCGGAATCTGGCGGGCAGCGGAGTAGAAGTCCAGGCCGTCATCCTCCATGCGGCTGCGAATGGCCTCGAAGACCGCGAATCCGCTGTGGCCCTCGTTCAGATGCAAAACGCCCGGCGTAATGCCCATGGCTTTCAGCGCGCGATAGCCGCCTACGCCCAGCAGCAGCTCCTGCCGGATGCGTGTGCGCGCGTCGCCGCCGTAAAGGCGCGAAGTCGTCTCCAGATCCTCGGGCGCGTTGCCGGCCACATTCGAGTCGAGTAACAGCAGATCGCAGCGGCCCACCTTCACGCGCCACACCTTGGCGCGAATCGAACTGCCGCGCGTGGCAATCTCCACCACCACCGGCTCGCCGTTCGCGCCGATGGCCTGTTGCATCGGCAGTTGATTCACATCCGTCTCGAGATACTCCTCGCGCTGCCATCCGGTTCCGTCCAGGCGCTGCAAAAAGTAGCCCTGCCCATAGAACAGCCCGACTCCGACTAGTGGAATGTCCAGGTCCGAGGCGCTCTTGATGTGGTCGCCCGCCAGCACGCCGAGGCCGCCGGAGTAGATCGGCAGCGATTCGTGCAGGCCGAACTCGGCGGAAAAATACCCCACGGGCCGCGGTCTCAGCACGCCCGCATGGCTCGCGCCCCACGTACGGTCGTCGCGCAGGTATTCCTGCTGGCGCCGGTAGGCGTAATTGATGCGGCTGTGCAACACCAGCTCAGTGGCTCTCCGCTCGATCTCCGCCAGCGGGACTTCGTTCAGCAACGCAATCGGATTTTGATTGAGCTGGCGAAAGCGCGTGGGATTCAAGTCGCGAAACAGGCTGACGCACTCGTTGTCCCAGCTCCACCACACGTTGCGGGCCAGGTTCCACAGTTTCTCCTGCGCGGGCGCAACGAACCGGTCGAGGGTCCGCGCCTCGCTTACCACGGGCGCAACCTGGGCCGCCGCCTCCACCAGCATGCGAATCTCATTGTCTCGAAAGACTCTCGGCTCTTTGGTCTGCACCACGAGCACGCCTTGCAGCACGCCGCGGTCGATCAAAGGCACGCCGAGGAAGGAGTGATACGCCTCTTCGCCCGATTCTTCGAAGTACTTGTAGCGCGGATGCTCGGGCGCGTGGGGCACGGCCACGGGAACCAACTGTTCGGCGACCAGGCCGGAGAGGCCTTCATTCAGCGGCATGCGCAATGTGCCGATCGATCGCGGGTGAAGGCCCAGAGTCGCCGCCAGCACCAAATTCGACCGGTCCGGCTCCAGCAGATAGGCCGAGCAAACGTCGGTTCTGAACCGCGTGGCGATCAGGGCCACCACGTTCATCAGCGTCTCGGCCGGTTTGCCCTCCTGTTCCGCCAGGTTGGTGATCTCCTCCAGTGTCAGAACCAGATTGGCGTCAATGGATTCGCTGATTGGGGTCATCGAATGCGTACACCTCAAGCGTTGAGATAGAAAACTCGTATCCCGCGCGGCGGCCCAATTTGAAAAGCGAAAACCATGGGCCGAAGACACGCGGTGGAAACCGAGGCAACTGACTATTTTGACTTAGGGGAATTCCCGCGAACTGATTCTGCGGGATTGATTTGACAATACCACAAGCGCTGGGCGGCTTCGCCGCCCCTCGTATGCAGCCCGCGGCAATCAGGAAGCGCGCAAGCACAAAAGTCCCGGCCAGAACCATGCGGCGCGCGATCCAGCGTGCACTGTCAGCCCAGCTCCAACCTCAACGGTGGAACTGGAGATAAAATCCCGTAATCGCGACGCCTGCGCCCACGGGCATCAGGACCAACCCCGCGTCCCTGGCTTCCTGGCAGCCGCCGTATTTCACGTTTCCACAGAAATCGCCTCCGCCAAGTGCATAGGCGGTTATGCCCACGGCCAGCGCCACAGATCCCACAACGGCCAGCGCTATGCCCAGCCCATGATGCGGAGGCTTGGTCTTCGCAGCCGGAGGCTTCGCGGGACCACCGGTCGAAGACGAGCTTTGCGATGACGAGCTTTGGCCTCCGTCCTGCGCGAGCGAGAGGAACGGATCAGCGGCCGGGCTCGCCGAGCTGGCTTCTTCCGCGTTGGGAACGGGAGCTGAGACCTCCGTTTCCGCCGGAGTCACAGGCGCGGCACTCACCTGCGGGGCCGTAGCTGCGGCGTCCTGCGCCGGATTAGCGAAGTCGCGGCCAATTCGCGACTGGGCCGCGGACTGGCTTGCGGCAAAGAGGGTGGCGCAAGCGAACGACGCCAACAGAATGAATTTGCATCGGCGCGCACCCCGCCGGCCAGGCGGATCTTTGGACACGTGTAGATGGAATTTCATCGGGTGACCTCCAGGGTGGTTCTTTTGGGGATTGTTCGGCAGCTGCCAGGATAGTACGCCTACTGCCGCCAAAACCATCCCACACGCTGATTTTGCCCGGCCTTGAGAAGACCAGAGATTTCACTTTGATGGCGGGGAGCCCATCTGGATGCTCCCGCCATACGTTTGAACGAACTGATGAAACACCGGCATCGACCGGGAAAGCGCTTCGGCGCTCTTAGCGCTCGCGGTGACGATCCACACTCGCCCAAGGTCTTCGATATACGCCGTTTGCTCGAATGCGTTGCGTTCCTCGCCGCTTTCGAACGTGTAGACCTCGGCCCTCTGCTTTACCCGCGGGAGCGCAATAGGCTCCTCAGCGCGGACGACACCATTCGGGAATCGCTGCTTGAAGCCAGCGATGTCGGATTGAATGGCGGAGTGGATATCCTTATCGTCTTCCTTTGGTCCGATTGGGGTTGCACTGAGGTACATCCAGACTTCGGCGTTCCTCGAATCGACGCCCTCAGGCAGGAAAAAGGCCAGCCCCGGCCCATCGGCTTGCACCCAACCTTTTGGCGTATCAAGCGCGACAAAACCGGCGGCGGTCGCGATCATTCCACGCGGCTCATTTGAATTGCCGTCCGGGTTCTGCGCGGTACAGACTACAGGGAGCAGCAGCATTGCGGCCGCGAGAACAAACGTGGCCGTTGCCGCATGTTTAAACCGC
>JBEKWT010000322.1:0-3948 GCA_049512795.1 Occallatibacter sp. | reverse complement strand
CCGGAGCCGCGGCTGTTCAGTTTCAACAATCCGTTTGGGGCGTGCCCGCGCTGCCAGGGATTCGGCAACACCGTGGATTACGATTTGGGCCTGGTGATTCCCGACCAGGGGCTAACGCTGACAGGCGGCGCAATCGATCCGTGGAACCGGCCGAAGTATCGGCCGTGGTTTGGCGAGCTGCGCAAACGTGCGGCGGAACTCGGCGTGCCGCTGGATGTGCCGTGGCGCGAACTGCCTGAAGCCGCACGCGAGACGGTTCTGCGCGGCAAGCCCGCCTCGGCGAGCGGGGAAGGATTCACCGGCGTGATGGGCTTCTTTGCGCAACTGGAGCGCAAGAAGTACAAGCTGCATGTGCGAGTGATGCTGAGCAAGTATCGCGGCTACGCAGAGTGCCCGGATTGCCGCGGGCAGCGGTTGAGGGCGGAAGCGCGGGCGGTGCGGATCGCAGGAAAAAATATTTGCCAGGCGACGGCAATGACAATTGCGCAGGCGAAGGAATTTTTCGACGGGCTGAAGCTTTCGCCGATGCAGGAGGAGATTGCGGGGCCGATTCTGATCGAGGTGCGGCAACGTCTGAGCTTTCTGGTTGCCGTGGGGCTCGAATATCTGACGCTGGATCGGCTAGCGTCGACGTTGAGCGGCGGCGAGGCGCAACGGATTCAACTGGCGACTTCGCTGGGGTCGCGGCTGGTTGGAGCGCTCTACGTGCTGGACGAGCCGTCGATCGGATTGCACACGCGTGACACGGCACGACTGATTCATATTCTGGAGGAACTGCGCGACCTGGGCAACACGATTCTGGTGGTGGAGCACGACGCCGACATTTTGCGCGCGGCGGACCATTTGCTCGACCTGGGGCCGGGCGCGGGTGAGTTTGGCGGAAAACTGCTGGCGGAAGGCGTGCTGGCGGAGATCGAGGCGAATCCGGCGTCGCTGACGGGGCGATATTTGAGCGGGAAGATTTCGATCCCGGTGCCCACACGGAGACGCGCGCCGGGACGCGAGAAGCTGGTGCTGCGCGGGGCGCGCGCGAACAACTTACATGGACTTGATGTGGAGATTCCGCTGGGAATGCTGGTCGCGGTGACGGGCGTTTCCGGTTCGGGCAAATCGACGCTGGTGCACCAGGTGCTGTATCGCGCAGTGGCTCGGGCGCTGGGACAGACGGATGGCAGCGACCCATCAGGAGTATTTAGTTCGCTGAGCGGCGTGGAGCGGCTGAACGACGTGGTGCTGGTGGACCAGACGCCGATCGGGCGGACGCCGCGCTCGAATCCGATCACGTACATCAAGGGATTCGACATGGTGCGCGAGCTGTTTGCGGCGCAACCTGAGGCCAAGCGGCTTTCGCTCACGCCGGGACATTTTTCGTTCAACGTGCCTGGTGGGCGCTGCAACACCTGCGAGGGCGACGGCACAGTGACGGTAGAGATGCAGTTCCTGGCTGACGTGGAGCTGCCCTGCGAGGATTGCAACGGCACGCGCTACCAGACGAAGATTCTCGGCGTTCAGTACAAGGGCAAGAATATTCATGAAGTGCTGCAGATGACGGTGAAGGAGGCGCTGCGATTTTTCGCCGGGCAAACCAGGCTCGTGGAAAAGCTGGCAGTGCTGGATGAGATTGGGCTAGGTTATTTGCGGCTGGGACAGTCGGCGACAACGCTCTCAGGCGGCGAAGCGCAGCGCGTGAAGCTGGCCGCGCATCTGTCGGCGGTGCGCGCGGTGAATGCGACGGCGAAGCCATCGCAGGCCAGCCGCGTGCTGTACATTCTGGATGAGCCGACGACGGGGCTGCATTTTGACGATGTGTCGAAGCTGCTGACGGCGTTCCGAAAGCTGATCGATGGCGGCGGGTCGCTGATCGTCATCGAGCATAACCTGGACGTGATCAAGAGCGCGGACTGGGTGATCGATCTGGGACCGGAGGGCGGGGAAGGCGGCGGGAAGATTGTGGCGGAGGGCCCGCCAGAGAAGATTGCTGCGAATCTGCTCTCGCACACAGGGAAGTGGCTGGCGCGGGTGCTGTAGAGAAGCAGCCAATAGGCAGTAGCCAATAGCCAGTAGTCGATAGCCGGCAGCTAATAACCAATAGGCAATAGCCGGAAGCTGCGCCGGCGGGCGACCGGTCGATCGCGTCAGGCGGGCGATGCGAGCTCGTCGGGCGCGCGGCGCGAGAAGCACAAGCCGTTGCCGTGCAGCCAGCATGATTCGTCCTTATCGTGAGCGTCGCAGCGAAGAGAGCGCACGCCGGCGCCGTGGTCGCGCTTGAGCGCGCGGGCGAGTTGATCGCTGACGGCGGAATCGCGAGCGCCTTCAAAATCGACAAAGAAGACGGAACCGCAGAGCTTGGCGGAGAACCGATCTGCGCTCGTGCGGGTGAGGTAAGCCATTGTTCCCGGGCCGCGCGTGGATGTGAGCGGGAAGAGGAGCTTGCCTTCGGGCTTGAGGGCAGTGAGCCAAGAGGCGAGCGGATGCGTTGCTCCGGCGCTGACCACGATGACATCGGCGGAACGGAATGGGCCCTGCGCGCCGTTGGCATGGACGACGGTGACTTGCGGCCAGGGCTCGAGCGCGATGCGCGCACGGGCGGCGAGGCCTTCGTCGATTTCGACGGCGACGACATTTCCCCGCGGGCCGGTAAGCTCGGCGAGAATGGCGGAGTAATAGCCCGTGCCGCAACCGAGATGAAGGATGTGGTCGCCGGGGTGGACGTCGAGCAGGCTGAGGTGAGAGGCCCAAAGGCTGGGCTGGCCGTTATTCAGGCGCTTGGCCGCGTCGAGCACAATGAGGGCATCTTGATAGACGTTTCGGGGCTCGTCGCTTTCAGTGAAGTACTCAGTGCCGCTGGTCTGAATCATCCACGGACCGAGGCCAACGAAACGTTCGCGGGGCACGGTGGAGAAGGCGCGGAGAATAGCGGAAGAGGAGATGTGGTTGATGCGGCACAGCTCTTTGGCGTAGAAGAGCCGCGCGGATTCGATAGGATCGGCCGTTGAAGGCTGCATCGTGCTGACCGGCGCCGGTCCCGGATAATCTTCGCGGGATGGCGCCGCCTTACCCTGGAATTATAGAGCGGGGCGCACGCGGGGGAGCGGAGGAAGGAGAGCAAGTCAGCGAGTTAGCAAGTCAGCAAGCTAGCGGAGTGATTGGAGTCAGGCTAGGCTCGGCGCTGTCGCTGGAAGGCTCCCGGTCCCGTTTCGGAAACTATTTCCGAGCGTCCGCCAGGACCTTCAAGTAGGCGCGGGCAGTTTCGGTGATATTTTCCGCGTGGCCTGCGTCGATGGCGGCAAGATTAACGAGGTCGCTGCCCACGCCGAGCGCGCGTGCGCCGGCCTTGATGAAGCTCTCGGCGGTTTGGAGCGCGACGCCGCCGGTGGGAATGAGCTTGAGGTGGGGAAAGGGCGCGAGCAGCGACTTCAAATAGCTTGCGCCGCCGACGGCGGAGCAGGGAAAGATTTTGACGTAGTCGGCTCCGGCGTTCCAGGCGGTGATGACTTCAGTCGGCGTGAGTGCGCCGGGGCATGAGATTTTCTTGTTGGTTTTGGTCACGCGAATTACGTCGGGGTGGAGACTCGGGCTGACGACGAACTCTGCGCCTGCGTCGATGGTGGCCTGAGCCTGATCAGCCGTGGTGACAGTGCCGGAGCCGAGAAGAAGCTCGGAGCCGTAGGCTTTTTGGAGCTCCTTGAGCAGGTTGATTGCGCCGGGAACGGTCATGGTGACTTCAACGATGGTGATGCCGCCCGCAATCATGGCGTCGACGACGGCGCGGCCCTGGGCGACGCTCTTGGCGCGGAGAACGGGAATGAGTCCGACGCGCTCGATGGTTTGTGCGGTGGATTCGGGCATTGTTGCCTAACTCCATTGGACGTTAATATGCTGAATCGCTAATTAGCTGAGCAATCGCACCTCGGCCCTACCGACAAGCGCAATTTTGATTCCTGTTTT
>JBEKWT010000321.1:0-3965 GCA_049512795.1 Occallatibacter sp. | reverse complement strand
CGATTGAGACCTACCAGACGCAGGATGGGCGCGATACGCTGATCTTTTACTCGATGGGAAATTTTTTGTCGAACCAGTCGCGGAGTTATGTGGATGGGCTGAATCCGGACTCGAATGGCGAGCCGAGGGACGAGATGATCGGAATGTTCTCAGCTGTGAAGAGAGACTACGGACCTGCGGGAGTGCGCGTGGAGCTGGGGCATGTGGGTGTTTTGCCGGTGTGGGAGGACAACAACCGCAACGAGCTGGCGTCGGGACGCGAGAAGAAACCGGTGATCAAGCCGGTGCTGATCGATAGAGAGATTCCGGTGCTGGAGGCGCGGCTGGATGAGTTGAACAAGCTGGCGGGTTTGACCACAACGCAAGCAGCCGTGCCGGTGGGCGGGCCGAACGGCGAGGGAGCGGCTGGAGCAAAGCGCGCTGCGCCGGAGCAGGGGAGTGAAGCGCTGACGGCCGACCAGAAGAAGGAATTTATCGAAGTGACGAAGCGGCTGAAGCTGCTGACGGACCGGCGAGCGCAGATTCTGGCGCGCGTGGGCGACGACTATGTGATGGCGCCGCTGAAAGTCGCCACGAAACAATAAAGGATGCGGGAAGGGATGCGGGCGCCGAGATGCAGATGCAGGAGACAGAGAGCCCGCGTGAACGGACGCATGGATCGGCCTTTCTCGGCGTCGTCCTGGGAGTCTTGCTGATTCCTTTTCTGTTTGTGGGCGCCTGTTTTGCGGTGCCTTACGGCTTTTTTGTTCGATGGAGGCAGCAGCACCGCGAGCTGGCGTTCAAGTTGCTGATGAAATCGCGGGGAAGGATCATCGGGTGGGCGGAGTTTGTGCGCGCGATGCGCGAATCCGGGGGCACCTGCATCGAAGAGAAATTTTCGGCCAAGGGGCCGGTTCGATTGTGGTGGACGCCCGAGAACGTCTGCGGCGAATCGCCTCACGAGATTATTGACTGGTTCACGATGCGCAAGGGGCGGCGATATGAGCCCTTTGTCCTTTGGTGCCGCGAGCGCTATACGGGCGCGGACGGGGGCAGCGCGGTGCTTGTTGAGACGTGGGGCGTGGCCAAGAAGGAGATCTACGCGCTGTGGGCCGAATGCAGGCCGGAATCGGGCAAGGAGTCGGGCAAGGAGTCGAATAAGGCGCGGTGGATCGAAGTTGCGCCGCCGGAGATTCTGCCGCCGGGGCCGGGGCGATAGAGCGGGCCGATTCTGATCGCGCGGCTTTACGCGAAGAGCGGAATACCGGCCGACTCCGCAGCCGATTGCAAGTTCCTGTCAAGAGTCGCCAACGGGAGTAGACTGCCGGCCGCCACGCTCAAATACGCCGCATCGTAAAACGACAGCCGGTATTGGCGCGCGATCCGCAGGACATCCTGCTCGTCCTCTGTAGGTTCAAACCGAATGGGATAAGAAGATAGCAACCGCAGAAAAGTCGCACTGTGATCAGCTGTGATGCGCAGCCGTCTTTCATTTACGACGAGAAGATTGCGGATCTCGTACCACCAGATACGAGGGACTACGGCGAAATCCTCGCGAAGCTGGTTCTGAGCGGATTCGGCGAGGGGGGAATATTCATCGGCCAGCGCCCAAGAGGCCGAAACGGAAGCATCAAGAACGAACGGCATCAGGCGCGGCCTTCGTCTCGGGCCGAGAGAATTTCTTCTATTGAAAGTTTGCCAACTTTCCGGCGCAACTCCCGGATGCCCTGCATGGCTCGCTCGAACCGCTCGCGTCGCTCCTCGTCGCTGGGAGTGACCGGAACAATTCGGGCAATGGTCTTCCCATGCCGGGTCACAGTCACACTCTCGCCTCGCTCCACCTGGTCGAGGATGCGGAGGAAGTGGGTTTTGGCTTCGGATGCTTGAACCGTCTGCATAAAGCGACCAGTCAAATCGACTAGTCAATATCATAGCATAAGTCGACTGCGGATTTCTACTTGCCCCATCGGATGAAGCCCACGAGGCGCTGCCAAAGCGAGCGTGGCGGGGATTGGGCTGGCTGCCTGGGTTCGGGCTGGGCGGGCGCTGCGCTTGCAGGCGCGGGCGGGGCTGGGTTTGCGGCGGAATTCGCGGCGGCTTCGGCTTCGTCCTTTTCGCGGGCGTCGTGAAGGACCTGCCAGAGCGCGACGCCGTCATCTTCCCAATCGGTGTGACCGCATTTGCGGCAAAGATACTCGCGGATGACGCGGCCGGAGAAAGAGTTCTTGTCGGTCTGATCCATCGGCTCGCCGCATTTCGCGCAGATCATGACGCCCTCCGGGCAGTTCACAGTTCGTAGGTCACAGTGCACCGATGGATTCTGTGGGTGTCGAACGATGAGCTACGAACTAAGAACTGAGAACTGAGAACTGTGAACTGTTTTTCAATATCCGTTCGCAACCAGCCAGGCTGCGGTCAGGTCGAGTTCGGGTTTTTTCGCGGACTGCATCTGCATGGCGGCGAGCTTGACCAGCACATCGGCTTCGACGTTTACCGGCGCGCCAACGGCGAGCGTGTGGAGATTGGTGCGCCAGTAGGTGAGCGGCAGGATTGCGATGGCGATCTCATCGCCGTCGACGGCCGCGATGGTGAGGCTGATGCCTTCGACTGCGACTGAGCCCTTGTGGACCATCCACTGGCGGAGGTTTTCCGGGACGCGGACTTTGAGTGTCCAGTCGGTCGTCTCGCGATGGAATTGCGGGCTTGATTCGGGTATGACGGGATCGAGCGCCGTCATCACGCCTGTGCCGTCGACGTGGCCCTGAACGATGTGGCCGCCGAGGGGGCTGCCGGCGGCGGTGGGAAGCTCGAGATTGACGCTGGCGCCGGGAGCGAGAGAGCCGAGAGAGGTGCGGTCGAGGGTTTCCTGGGCGAGATCGGCGTGGAAGTAGGTGGGGTCGGGATCGAGCGCGGTGAGGCAGACGCCGGAGACACCGAGCGAATCGCCTTCGCGGAGGCGGGAGGCGATGCCGGGAGCTTTGACGGTGATGCGGCGAACGCCGCCGCGATCGGTGAGGCTGACGAGGGTTCCGGTCTGCTCGATGATGCCGGTGAACATGGATTGATTTTAGGGACCGAGGGACCAAGGGAACAAGGGACCGAGAAAACGGGGACAGGGAATAAGGGACTGAGGGACGTGGGGACTAAAAAGGAGCGGAGCTAGCGGGGTTAGCGGAGATAGCGGCGTTAGCAGTGACGAGGCCGTGGAACCGAGACGAATCAGAACTTGATGGCGACGCCCTTCTCGCACATATCGCCGAAGAGGGAGAGGAGATTTGTGATTCCGAGGAGCTCGCGGACCTGCTTGCCGAGATTGATGAGCTCGAGGCAGGAGCCTGCGGATTTTGCCGAGACGTATAGGCGGACCAGAGTGCCGAGTCCCATGCTGTCGACCGAGGTAAGGTCAGTGAGATCGAGAATGATGCGCTTGTGATCAGGAATGAGGGGATGGACGGCGTTATAGAGGTTGCTACAGACGCCGGCGTAGAGTTTGCCGTGGCAGTGGACGAGGGCCGTCGAGCCTTTGCGCTCAATTTCAAAGGTGAGAGCGTGCGAAGCCGCTGCATGAGACATCGAAGTTTTCCTTGGCGGGAATCGCTGGGGGAAACGCGTTGCGGTTGATTGTCTCATAAAAGCAGGGACCAAGGGACCATGGAGCAGGGAGCGGGGGGCGAGGGAGCGAGGGAAAAGAGCGGAGTTAGCGGGGCTAGCGGAGTTAGCGGAGCTAGGCGGAGTTAGAAGCGCGGAGCGGGATGCGGGACTCGGGCGGGTTAGTCGCTGGCGGGGGCTTCTTCCGGGGTGGGAGCGGCGGGAAGAGTGGGTTTGCTGGTGAGGGCGCGCCAGGCGAAGAAGAGTTTGGAGCGCCAGCGGAGGATCATGCCGAAGGCGAGGAGATAGAAGAGAGCGCCGGTTTGCTCGAGGGTGAGAAAGCGGTCAAAGAAGCCGCGGGCGAGGTAGCGTGCCACGGCGAGCACGATGATGACAGC
>JBEKWT010000320.1:0-3971 GCA_049512795.1 Occallatibacter sp. | reverse complement strand
GGGCATCGACCACGGGGAGAACGACGATTCTGTCAATTGCGGCGAATTCCTCATCCGTGGTGACGCCGCCGGCGCTCTTGAGGAACTCGACCACGTCGGGGTGACCATTGTCTTCGGCAAATTTCAACGCGGTTGCGCCCTTATCGGTCATCACATTCAATTCAGCGCCGCCTTGCAGCAAAGCCCGCACAACGTCCAGGTGCCCGGCGGCGGCCGCACTCATCAGCGCCGTCGAGCTGTCGCTCGCCGTTGCGTTGACATCGGCGCCAGCGTCAAGCAACTCCTGCACCACATCCACATGTGAAGTCCACATCAGCGCGGTGGCGCCGTTGTATGCCTTCACGTTCACGTCGGCTTTGGCGTCGAGCAGCACTCGCACCACGTCCGCGTGTCCCTGCGTCGAGGCCGCCATGAGCGGGGTTAAGCCGAGGATCGTCGTCCTCGCGTTCACGTCGGCTTTGGCGGCCAGCAGTTCGCGCACTACGTCCAGCTTGCCCGCCGCCGATGCGAAAAACAGCGCCGTTGCGCCCTTGTCAACCGGATTATTCGGATTCGCCTTGACGCCCGGAGTAGCCTGGGCGGGGATTTCAGATTTCGCATTGACCTCGGCTTTGGCAGCGAGCAAGAGCCGCACCACTTCCACGCTGCCGTATTTTGCGGCGGCGATCAGCGCCGTACTGTTGTCATTCGCCTGCGCGTTCACGTCGGCCTGGGCGTCAAGCAGAACCTTCACTGCCTCCAGCTTGCCTCGTCCCGAAGCCCCCATCAGCGCGGTCCACCCGGTGGAGTTTGGAGCATTTACGTCGGCGCCTGCGTCCAGGAGTGGCTTGATTACTTCAGAGTTGCCCGCGACCGATGCCATGATGAGCGCCGTGTTGCCCTCCGGCACGGTTTTCGCAGCCACATCGGCTTTGGCGGCCAGCAAAGCCTGCACGATATCGAGATGGTTGCGGCTCGACGCCAGCATCAAAGCCGTCCAGCCATTCGGCACTGTTGTGTTCGCGTTCACATCGGCATGGGCGCTCATCAACGCCTGAACCACATCGGTGTGACCGTTTCCCGCAGCCAGGATCAGCGCTGTTGCTCCCTTATCGTTCTTTGCGTTCACATCAGGGTTGGCGGCCAGCAACTCCTTCACGCGCGACAGATCGCCGTTCGAGGCCGCCTGAAAGATACCTTCCCCTTGCTCATTCACCGGCGAGCCGAGCACGGCGCCCGCATTCTTGAGCAGCTCGATCTCGTCGTTGTTTCCGGCAGCGTTGGCCCGATCCAGCGCAGTCCTTCCATCATTGTCCTTTGCGTTCGCATCGGCTTTGGCGTCCAGCAGCGCTCGCACCACATCCGGGTGGCCCATCTCCGCTGCCGACATCAACGCCGTTTCTCCGTTGGGCAACCTGGCGTTCAAGTCGGCCTTGGCATCGATCAATGCGCGGACGATTTCCAATTGTCCGGTCGCCGAAGCCGAGATTAAAGCGTTCATGCCGTTGGTTAGCCTGGCGTTCACGTCGGCGCCGGCTGCGATCAGCGCACGCACGATATCCGGACGGCCCGCAGCAGACAAGAAAGCCGTGTAGCCGTCGGGCGTGGTGCGGGCGTTTACATTCGCTTTGGCCGCCAGGAGCGCCTGAACGATGGGAAGGTAGCCTTTGGCTGAAGCGAAGATCAACGCGGTCCAGCCAGCGGGCAAGCTGCCATTCACGTCGGCGCCAGCCGCCAGCAGTGCTTGCACTACTTCCAGATGGCCCTGAAAAGCCGCGGCAATCAGCGCCGTCCCGCCCTTCTCGTTGTGGGCATTGACGTCAACCTTTGAGGCCAACAGTGTTTTGACCTGGGGCAGGTTGCCGTTCTGGGCCGCGAGGATAAGTTCGAGGTCTTTCGCAGTGGTCTTGGCGCCTGCGCTGACGCTAAACAAGAAGACCAGGGCACAAAGAATCAACGAGCGCTTCCATAAGCCGGCCGCGTTCAGCAGCATTGAGACGCCTCTTCCAAGGGGGAGAAAGGAGGTTTTATGGGACGCACCGAAGTTACCACGGACCACGTTCCTGCCTCAAGTTGAACCTCCATATCCGACACAAAAAAGGACAGGAACTGAATTTCATTCAAACGATTCAGGTCGCAAGGTTGACATGAGAGCTGCGGCGGATGCGGAGTTCGATGAGGGCGATTTCCCGGATCGTTCCGGTGCGGCGGCGGTCGCCGGAGACCAGGGGACACGGATGAGGGGAGTCAGCGCGAATTGTTCATAAATGAACCAACTCCAGGTTGCTGGCACTACATGACGCGCCGGCCTTCGAGTGCTCGCGCCATCGTCACCTCGTCGGCGTATTCGATGTCGCTGCCAGCGGGAACGCCGGTGGCGATGCGGGTAATGCGGACCTGAAAACCGCGCAGCGCGCCCGCCAGCCAGTCGGCCGTGGCTTCACCTTCGAGTGTGGGGCTGGTGGCCAGAATTACTTCGTCCACTTCGCCGCGTTCCGCGCGACCGACGAGGGTCTTCGCGCGCAACTGGTCAGGGCCTACTCCGTGCAGCGGCGAGAGCGTGCCGTGCAGTACGTGGTAGACGCCCTGGTAGGTTTGCGATCGCTCGACCGCGGCGATGTTGGTCGGTTCCTCGACCACGCAGACCAGGCGCTGGTTTCGCGTGGGGCTGGCGCAATAAGCGCAGGGATCGATGTCGGTAACGTTGTTGCAAATGGAGCAGAGACGCAGGCTGGCCTTGAGCCCGCGTACGGCCTCGGCGAGGGAGTTGGCGTCGTCGTCGCTTGAGCGCAGAATGTGGAACGCGTAGCGCTGCGCGCTCTTGGTGCCCACGCCGGGCAGCTTCTTCAGTTCCTCAATGAGCCGGGCCATTGGCTCGGCATAGCGTGACACGATGTGAGAACTCCCTCAGGGGCTAAAGCCCCGGGTTAAAAAATCGGGCTTTTGTGGCACGAGCAAAATCGTGCCCTTTCAAAACACCTACCCGCCGAGTCCTGGAAGCTTGAGCCCGCCGAACATTCCCTGCACGCTGGACTTGATGGCTTCATCCGCTTTGCGGCCGGCTTCGTTCACAGCCGCGACAATCAGGTCCTCGAGCATCTCCACGTCGGCCTGGCCGCTGCTCAGGCTGACCACCGCCGAGGGGTCGACGTGAAGTTTGAGCAGTTCCTTTTTGCCGTTCATGGTCGCGGTCACCGCGCCGCCGCCGCTTGAAGCTTCAACCACAGTCTCGCCGAGCTTGCGCTGAACGTCGTCGTGCATCTGGTTGGCTTGCGAAAGCATCTCCGAGATTTTAAGCGGGTTGATCATTCTGTTTACCCCTGCGTGCTTCTTGCCATCGGCCTGTCGTTTGTCATTCCGTGCCGCTTTCACTCCGGTTTGCCACCGATTCAGGCTTATGCACGATCAAGCTGACAGCTCACGGCTGCTTCTCACTTCTGCCGGAGATCGAGCACGCTGCGCACCTCGGCGTTGAAGATCTCCTGCGCCCGCTTCACGATTGGATGCGCGAGCGCCACCTCTTGCACGCTGCCGGCGGCCACAACCTGCGGAGCGGCCGCTGCCAGAGCCGCTTCAGAGCTACCCGTCACAACAAAACGAGCGGGCGCACCCAGCCGCTGCAACTCAAGCCGTATCATCTTTTCCGCAGCGGCGTTCACTGTCAGGCTGAGCATCTTCTTGCCCATGCCCGGCACCGCAACGCGCACAGCTGCGCTATCGAGCGTCCACGCCCCCGAGCCGAGCAGTTGCGCGGCTGAGCTGTGTCCGGCAGTGGCCAGTGCGGCCACGACAACTTCGCGCACGTGCTCGATTCTCAGATCGCTTGGGCCCAGGCCATTTGAAGTGTTGGTCGCCGACTGGGGCGCCTTGGCCAGCGCACCTTCGGTGAGAGTTGCGGCCGAGCCGTAACCGGAGGGCTGGCTGGCAACGACAGGGAAGGGTGTGGCCTCGCGGTACATGGATTCAGTTGTCCTTACCGGCGAATGAGTTAC
>JBEKWT010000319.1:0-3978 GCA_049512795.1 Occallatibacter sp. | reverse complement strand
CGAGGCTCACCGGCTTGCAACTCAGGTGGAAGAGCAGCTCGCGCTCGGCCTGGAGATGCCCGCTGAGGTCACAACGCATCTTGAGTCGCTGGAGGACCACTCCGAGGTCCATCACATGCAGCACTATACTGGCCGGCCCGATTGACGCGCGGAATGGCGATCCGCCATCTGACGCCGCGGATCCCGAATTACGCTTCGGGCGTCCCCTAAGTCGCAGCGCTCATCCTGCAATCGACTCCACAAGCCGGTTCATCTGTTCTTCCTGCCTCTCAATGGACTCCACCAACTTGAATTGCGTGCGACAGCGATCCAGGTTGTGCCCTTCGCGATGCACCTTGAAATACGTGTCCCCGTCCAGGTAATCGGCGAGGAAACGGATGCCGATCTCGAAAGTAATCAGCTTGCCTGAAAAGGCTAGAAGTTTTCGTTCCGCGGCTGTCAGGAACGCGCCCGCCGATTCAAGGTAGCCGCGAACCACCGCCTCGAACATCGCGAATTGCATCGTAACTTTGGACAGATCCTTTTCGTCTTCAGCCGCCGGGCTGGTGGTGGTGCGCACCATGTCGCCAAAGTCGTAAAGTGCCAGGCCGGGCATCACGGTGTCGAGATCGATCACGCAAACGGCTTTGCCGGTTTTGTCGTCGAGCAGGACGTTGTTGAACTTTGTGTCGTTGTGGGTAATGCGCTCGGGCAGATCGGCGTCGAGGAGAACGCCGGTGATGGATTGGCGAGCGCGGGCAAAGTCAATCTCCGGCTTGGCGAAAGCCGCGCGGCCGGCAACGTCCGCGACGACTGCCTGCTCCAGCGCGGCAAAGCGTTTGGGCGTGTGGTGAAAGTCGGGAATCGTCTCGTGCAGGCGCGGCGGAGGCAAACTGCTCAGTTGCTGCTGGAAATTGCCGAAGGCGCGCGCCGCCTCGAATGCCTGCTCGGCAGACGCCACGGTTTCATAGGTGCGCGCGTTTTCAATAAAGCGATAGGCGCGCCACGTTTCTCCCTGCGCATCCATGTGCCATTTGCGCCCGTCCCGCGCGGGAATGAGGTGGAGCGCGCGGCGTGCACAGTCTGGCTGGCCCGCCGTCTGCGCGTCAAGATGCGCCGTCACGCGCTCGACATTTTGCATCACGGCCACGGGATCGTGGAAGACGTGGCGATTGATGTGCTGCAAAATGTAGCGAACGGGCGCGCCCTGCGCCTCGCAGGTGACGAGGTAGGTGTCGTTGATGTGGCCGCCACCATGGGGCGTCAGGCTCAGGACTGCGCCGCCGAATTCGAATTGGCTTGCCGCGGCGCGGGCGTCAGGCCGTCCGCTCATGACCAGAGTCTTTCAGGATATAAGCCTTCGGCAATCAGGCGGCGGATGCTCTCGACCACGCGCGGGCGGTCCTCGCGATAGGTGACGCCGAACCAGGAATCCCGTGAGTGGAGCACTTTCACGCGCGCCTCCCTGGCGCGCACCAGTTCGCCGACCGTGTTGGGAATGTAGCACTCCGATTTCAAATCGGCGGCATTGGCCTCAAGGAACTTTTCAAAACGCTCGCGCAGTTGATCGAAGACCTGGGGCGTGAATCCCCACATATTCATCGAGACCGGCTCGTCGCCGGTGAGCTTTGTAACTGTGCCGGCGGCGTCGGTGTTGCGGGCGCCGTTTGCGTCGCGTTCCACCTTAGTGAGCTCGACGATGTGCTCGAGGTAGCCGTCGTCGGAAACCTGGCACACACCGCGCGCTACCGAGCCGAACTCGGAGAGTGTGTTGCGAAGGACGAAGCCGACCATCGCATAGTCGGGCGAGCCGGACGTCAGGTGCCCGGCCAGTGAGCGATAGCCGTCCGCCCCGTAGAAGTCGTCGGCATTGATGGCGGCAAAGGGCTCGTGGATCGCGCCGGATCCAAGCAGGATGGCTTGTGTTGTGCCCCACGGCTTGGTGCGCCCTTGAGGCACAGCAAAGCGCGGAGGAATGTCTTCAAGCGCCTGAAAGACGTAGTCGACCGCAACGCGTTGTTCAAAGCGCGCGCCGACGATCTCGCGGAATTGCTGCTCGATGTCTCTGCGGATGACGAAGACCAGCTTGCCGAACCCGGCACGAAGAGCGTCGAAGATGGAGTAGTCGATGATCGTTTCGCCGGCGGGGCCAACGGGGTCGATTTGCTTCAGGCCGCCGTAGCGGCTGCCCATTCCGGCAGCAAGAACAAGAAGTGTGGGAGATGTTGTGGGGGTCATCAATCAGGCCTTTTCAAGCGTGTTAATCCAATCGAATGGTACAACACGAGGGGCTGGGTAACGACAATGGAATAGACTCGTGGGCAGCCGCGCAAAGGGTCTGGTAGAGTGGGTTGCCATGAGAATTCACAGTTTTTGTCGACTGTTTGTTTCGACCTCTCTTCTGGCCGCGCTGGCTGTTTCGAGCGCAACGCTGATGCTCCGCGCGCAGACGCCGCCTGCGCAGAATCCGCTGCCGCCGGTGCCGGATTGGGCGCTACCCGGCTCGGCGACTCATCAACAGGTGGCGCCGCCCGTGGACTTTCACCGGCCGAGTACAAATTTCAATGCTCCGATTGGAGTTTTCGATGGCCAATCGGACATTGGCAGCGCGCTGGTGCCTGGCAGCGCAAGCTTCGACGCCGCGACGGGGCAATACACGATCAACTCGGCGGGTTACAACATCTGGTACACGCGCGACGAGTTTCGGTTCCTGTGGAAGCGCATGTCGGGCGACGTGTCGCTGGCTGCCGACATCAACTTCCCCGACCCGAAGGGCTACGGTGACCGCAAGGTCGTGGTGATGATCAGACAAAGCCTCGACGATGATTCGAAGACAGCAATGGTGGCCGAACACGGAGCGGGAATGGTGCACCTGGCTTGGCGGCCGGAGAAAGACACGCGCGTAACGGATATGGAATTTCGCATGGCCGGGCGCGGGCGGCCAGGCGGAGCGAGTCCGGACAGCCTGGTGACGATCAGCCCCAGGCGCATCGGAATCGAGAAGCGCGGCGACGAGTTTTCGATCTGGGTGAGCCTCGATGGCGAGCCGATGCACCAGTTCGGCCCGCCCATCAAGCTGCATCTGGACGCGCCGTTTTATTTGGGCATCGGGTTTTGCTCGCACCAGCCGGAGACGGTGGACACGGCAGTGTTTTCGAATGTAGCGCTGGAAAATAAGGCAGGGAATGTGCGGTAAGCAACACAAAATAAAGATAAATCTAGACAATTATGACTAGATCAACTATAATTATAGTCAGAACTAAGAGAGGCGGCAAATGGCTAGCTGGCAGGTACAAGAAGCGAAGACGCGGTTGAGCGAGGTGATCGAAGAGGCTCAGAGCAAGGGTCCGCAGATCATCACGCGGCATGGCGCCGAGCGGGCCGTAGTGCTCTCGATCGACGATTTCCGCGCCTTGACGGCGCACAAGCCCGGGCTGAAGGAGTACCTGTTGAGCGGGCCAAAGGTGGCCAGCTTCGAGATTGAGCCCGACCGCGATACGGGCCGCGAGATCGTTCTGTGAGTCCGGCGCCCGCCTACCTGCTCGACACCAACGTTCTGAGCGAAACGCGCAAGAAAAGGGCCGATCCGGGAGTGTTGGCTTTCCTTGAATCGGTCGACTCGGCATCTCTTTTTCTGAGCGTGTTAACGATTGGCGAGTTGCGCAAGGGCGTGGCTGCAAAAATGCGCACGGACCCGGCCACAGCGAAAACCCTGGCCGCGTGGGTCGAGGGGCTGGAATTCGGCTTTGCCGACCGCATTCTGGTCATCGATGCGGCCACCGCGCGGCTGTGGGGCGACTGGTCAGGTGACCGTCGGCGACCGGTCGTCGATACATTGCTCGCCGCGACCGCTGTCGAACACGGACTAATCTTTGTCACTCGGAATACGCGCGACGTGAGCGGGATTCAGGTAAAGCTGCATGATCCGTGGACCGGTTAGTCTCCCTACGCCGTGAACTTGCCCGCATGATCGACTGGTCGCGGGCGCTACCATTTTAC
>JBEKWT010000318.1:0-3983 GCA_049512795.1 Occallatibacter sp. | reverse complement strand
CTGCAAATGGAAGTGGCCAGGGTAATGCCGGCGGAAGGACCGTCCTTGGGGATGGCGCCCTCCGGAACATGAATGTGCACGTCGAGGGTGCGGTAGAAATCGCGCGGCAGGCCAAACGTGGTGGCACGCGAGCGGATGTAGCTCATGGCCGCTTGCGCGGATTCCTGCATCACCTCGCCCAGTTTGCCGGTGATGGTCAGCTTGCCTTTGCCCTCCATCAGCGTGCATTCGGTCGAGAGGAGCTGGCCTCCGACTTCGGTCCACGCCAGGCCCACCGCGGCGCCAATTTCGTTCTTCTTTTCCACCAGCAGGTCGCGGAACTTCCAGGGACCCAGCAATTCAGGCAGTTTGTCGCCGTCGATGACGACTTTGACCCTCGCCTTCTTGTCCTTTTTGTCCTTTCCGCTCTGCGCGTTCACCACCTGGCGGGCGATCTTGCGGCACACGTTACCGATTTCGCGCTCCAGGTTGCGCACGCCGGCTTCGCGCGAGTAGTACTGGATGAGGCCATTGATGCCGGTATCTTCAAACTCGATCTGGTCCGGAGTCAAGCCGGTGGCTTCGGTCTGCTTGCGCACCAGGAAGCGCCGCGCGATCTCCATTTTTTCCAGCTCGGTATAGCCGGGAAGGCGGATGGTTTCCATGCGATCCTGCAACGCCGGCGGAATGGTGTGCAGCACGTTGGCGGTGGCGATGAAGAAAACCTGGCTGAGATCGTACTCGACATCCAGGTAGTGATCGACGAACATGAAGTTCTGTTCGGGATCGAGCACTTCCAGCAGCGCCGCCGAAGGATCGCCGCGGAAATCCATCGACATCTTGTCCACTTCGTCGAGCATGAACACCGGGTTTCGCGTTCCGGCCTTCTTCATCATCTGGATGATCTGTCCGGGCAGCGCGCCGATGTACGTGCGGCGGTGGCCGCGGATTTCGGCTTCGTCGCGCACGCCGCCGAGCGACAGTCGGATGAATTTGCGGCCGGTAGCTTTGGCGATCGACATCCCCAGCGAGGTCTTGCCCACGCCGGGAGGCCCGACGAAGCACAGAATGCTCCCCTTGGGGTTTTTCACCAGGCGCCGCACGGCGAGAAACTCCAGGATGCGCTCTTTAATCTTCTCCAGGCCGTAGTGGTCGTTTTCGAGCACGTTCTCGGCGAATTTGAGGTCGCGAATTTCCTTCGACTTCTTCTTCCACGGCACCGCCAGCAGCCAGTCCAGGTAATTGCGGCTGACGGTGGATTCGGCCGACATGGGCGGCATGTTCTCGAGGCGCTTCAACTCGGCCAAGGCCTTTTCGAGCGCGTCCGCGGTCATCCCGGCGGTCTCGATGCGCTTTTTCAGTTCGTCGATTTCGCTCTTCTCGCCGCGCCCCAGTTCCTTCTGGATTGCCTTGATCTTCTCATTCAGGTAATACTCTTTTTGCGCCTTTTCCATCTGGCGCTTCACGCGGCCCTGAATGGTGCGGTCGACATTCAGCTTTTCGATTTCGATATCGAGCATCTCGGCCACGCGGGTCAGCCGCTCGACCGGGTCGAAGATTTCCAGCAGCTCCTGCTTCTCTTCGATGGTGAGTTGCAGGTTGGCTCCCACCGTATCCGACAACTTGCCCGGATCGTCGACGCGGATGGCGGCGATCATTTGCTCGTAGTTCAGATTCTGGCTGAGCTTCACGTATTGGTCGAACAGACCGGTAACGCGGCTGATGAGCGCATCCAGTTGCGGGCCCGGTTCGACCTTGTAGCTGGCCGTGCGCAGTATCACGCGCAGGAAACCTTCGTCGGCGGACACCGATACCACCTTGCCGCGCTCCACGCCTTCCACCAGCACCTTGATGTTGCCATCCTGCAGCTTGAGGCTTTGCACGATGTTGACGATGCAGCCAACGGCATAGATTTCGTCGGGCTTGGGATCGTCGATGGAAGCGTCGTGCTGGGTGGCGAGGAAGATCTTCTTGTCGCCCGCCATTGCCTCTTCGAGCGCCCGCACGCTCTGCTCGCGGCCCACCACGAACGGAGTCATCATGTACGGAAAGATGACCACGTCGCGGATGGGCATCATCGGCAGGCGCTTTGTGTCGGATTTTTCCTTTGAAGTGAGCATTCCTATTCCCCCCGGACGAACCAGCCGGCCCCCGTTATCGCAACTTAAGGCAGGTTAAACTTCCTGAACCCCAGGTGCACGATAGCGACCACCGCTCGCCGGACCCTGAAGCTGACTCGACAGTATAGACCCGGTTTCGGCGCCGATGGATGGCTTGAGAAGATTATCCCAAATAAGCTGGAACGGCGCTAGCCGGCAGAATGGCTAGCCTGCCTTCTCCAACAGTGTAAGACTGATTTTCTGCGCCAGCACCATGTCTTTGGTGACTTGAAACTCGCGGACCTTCTTGTAGGACGGCAGATAATACATGAGGTCGAGCATCAGGTCTTCCAGAATCATGCGCAGCCCGCGCGCTCCGACCTTGCGTTCCATGGCGAGATCCGCGATCGCGTCGAGCGCATCGTCGGAGAATCTCAGCCGCACATTCTCGAACTCGAGTAGCTTCTGGTATTGCTTGACAATGGCGTTCTTGGGCTTGGTGAGGATCTGGATCAGGGCGCTGCGGTCCAGATCTTCGAGCACTGCCGTCACCGGCAGGCGGCCGATGAACTCGGGGATGAAGCCGAACTTGATGAGGTCGATGGGCTGCACATGCGAGAGCAGGTCGATGTCGCGGCGCCCGCTCATGCCGGTGAGCTTGGATCCCTTGTCCTCGTCCGGCAGGAACCCGATCGATTTCTTGCCCGCCCGCTTGCCGATGACCTTCTCCAACCCGACGAACGCGCCGCCGCAAATGAAGAGGATGTTGGTGGTATCCACCGGCGTGAATTCCTGGTGGGGATGCTTACGGCCGCCTTGCGGGGGAACGTTGGCAACCGTGCCTTCGAGGATCTTCAGCAGCGCCTGCTGCACACCTTCGCCCGAGACGTCGCGGGTGATGGACGGATTCTCGTCCTTGCGGCAGATCTTGTCGATCTCGTCGATATAGATGATGCCCTGCTGGCACTTCTGCACATCACCATCGGCAGCCTGCAGGAGCTTGAGGATGATATTCTCCACATCCTCGCCCACGTAGCCAGCCTCGGTGAGAGTAGTGGCATCGACGATCGCAAACGGCACATCCAGAATCTTAGCCAAGGTCTGTGCCATCAGAGTCTTGCCGGTTCCCGTGGGGCCGATCAACAGAATATTGGACTTTTGCAGCTCAACTTCCGTGGTGCGCAGGCGGTTCATGTGGATACGTTTGCAATGGTTGTAAACGGCGACCGCCAGCTTCTTCTTGGTGCCCTCTTGGCCGATTACGTATTGGTCGAGGAACTCCTTGACTTCCAAAGGCTTGGGAATTTTGTTGGGGCTGCCTCCGGTAGGCTCGGACTTGTCATCCTCCAAAATCGAGTTGCAAACAGCGATGCATTCGTCGCAGATGTACGCACGAGGATAGTCGCTGGGAGAGGAAATCAGCTTGCCGACTACGTCCTGGCTCTTGTGGCAAAATGAACATCGTAAAGCATCGTCGGACCCGGCACGCTTCACGCAATTATCTCCTCTTCCGCCGCGACTCCGGCGGTGCCGCCTTGTCCCCGAAACCCCCGGGGGGGCAAGACAAGTCACCTACTTGTACTTCTATTATCACCTGAAGCGGCCCTCTTAGCAATCCAAGCTAGTACTGTTATCCCAAGTGTCAGGCGGTCTTACGCGCCTGTTCGAACAGGACAGTGAGCGTTTTCTCCGTCTGAATGTGGTGGGCGATACGCCCCAGTGTGCCGTCCTTTTCGAATTTTATACGCAGGGCAGCTACGGGTTCCCGTTGCATGCGTGCCAGGCGTTCCACTTCCTTATCGACTTCGTCGCGCGTGGCGTGAATCGCCTCCCGCTCCGCGATGCGCTGGAGCAGCAAGGAAGCCTTAACCTCACGCACGGCCTTGTCGCGCTGTGTTTCCTTCA
>JBEKWT010000317.1:0-4891 GCA_049512795.1 Occallatibacter sp. | reverse complement strand
TCCCGTCGGCAAGGGTGACAGCACTGGCAGTTGCGGGAGGAGCAGCAGAAGTATTCAGATTGGTGACCAGCGTACTTGTGCCGCCGAGCGTGATGAGGCAATTGGGCGTTGTGAGGTGCGAGATCGAATTTTGCTTGCCCGGTCCGCAGCTCTGCAGAGCCATGTGGTTGTCGTCGTACATCCAGCCCTGGCTGGCTTGTTCCGGGTCATACGGGTCATCCCAGAACGTATCCATCTCGAGAGCGACGCTATTGTCGATGCCGCCATAGCCGATACAGCCGCCGCCTCCGCCAAGGACGGTAAAGCCCGAACCGGTTTCTGTGCAATTTGAAATCGGGTCCATCGTAAGTGGAGGGGTGCCGGCTGCATTTTGGATCACGAAGGCGAGTCCGTCGGCAGTGAAGTAGTTCGATGGATCATCGGCCACGTGGGAGATCTTGACGGCATACCAGGCGGTGAAGCCATCCCTGACATCCTGTGGAATGGAGAACCACATGCTCGAGGCTTGGCTTTCCGCATTCGCAGTCACCTGCAGCGCGTAGTCAGTGCTGCCCGCGTCGCCGTCGGTGCTTGCGTTGGGATCGATGAACGGTGGGTAGAAATCCTGGAAATAGCTGAGGCCGTCGCTCCCGAGGACGCTATTGAAGCAGAATAGGACGCCGTTTGCGGCGGGTCCGCCGGCGATCGTGCTGCAGCTGGTCGATGTCTGGCCGGAGTTTGCCTGGGGAGTGTTGAAGTCGTTGTATGTGACTTGCGCCGAGCTAAACTGCGGAACAGTTGCGAAAGCCACTCCACACACAACCGCGATCAGGTGCCGTTGAATTCCTGCGAAACACGCACTGGAAGCCGAGCCAGCGGACTGGGTCGTCATGTTCGAGATCTCCTGGGGAAATATCAGAGCTGCTGGGGATTAACCCGTCACTGGGCCCTAAGCGCAAAGTTCCGCGAAACGAATCACAGCTGTCAAAACCTGGTGGTCCGGACCCGTCTGACTTTAGTCAATATTCTTGTTTTTTCTTGGTTTGCAAGGGAAGCAATTGCCGTCGCGGCCGCGTTTGCATGCCCAAATTATCTGTCGACCAGGACGGCGTCTCTCGAGCAAAACCCAAAATGAGAGTTGAAAGGTAGTGTAGCGCCTGGATGACCCTTTGAAAAGATGAAAGTTATTGCAGTGGGAAGGCGCAAGGTCCGTGGTAACCGGGCCCGGTTACCGGCGGGATGACATCGCTTTGGGGGGGATGAATTGCGGTTCACGAGCGACCTACCGCAACTTATCCTCGCCAGGGCAACTGCTGAACGTGGAGCCAGGCCCTAGAACGCACCCTGCTCGCGGAACTCGGCATCGGTAGCCCTCGGGAGGCGCGCGCTCTCACTGTGCCGTTCGGACCACGGGGAAGCGATAGATGTTCACGCTGATGGGGGCGACCGAGATCGTCCCAGGAGCGCTGTGGATGGGGACCTCTTTGATTTCGACCTGTGGCGGCTGGCCGACGCGATCGGTGGCGTCCAAAAAGCTCCCAGTTAACTGCCAGAGCGTCGATGGCCCAGCTAGTCGGGTACTGGTCACGCTCAGATCGAATTTCAGTTCGGACTCCGTCGCGTTCACTACGGAAAGAATGAGGACCTTTCTGTCGGCGGATAGCGCGGCGACCATGTCGAGCGGGTAGGTCGGGCTGCCGGAGCTGGTCTTTGGCTCGTCGCCCCCCGGCGGATACTTCGGCGCAGGTTGCGGCGAGTTTCCAGAAATGGCGACAGGGATCGCGCCCACGAAGTGATCGGCATAAAGCTTGAACGTGAGCCCGAGCGTGTTCATGGTCGCTGAGGTGCGGTTGAAGTCGATGGTGGAAACACCGGTGGTGTGCGCCGCCATGGTGAGGATATCGGTGTGCCGCAGCATCTCGTTGAAAATCATGCCGTAGGCAAGCGACTGCTTGAGAGTGGTCGGGCGGCCAAAGCCTCCGCTGAAGTAAGCGTACTCGTCGATGGAGAGAAAGATGTTCTTGCCGACCATCGACGGGAAGCGTTGCTGGTAGCCATGCCATTCTTCGGCCTCGCCATGCACAAGATCGGCGGGGTAACGCGCGAATTGGAGCAGCGTTTGATCGACCTTCACGTAGGCATCGTCGGTGGGCGCATCAAACGGGAGGTTGCGTTCATGATCGATGTCGAGATGCCTGCCCGGCTGCCCATACCAGTGCTGGGAGATGCCGTCGAAGTTGCTCCAGCAATCTTTCAGGAAGCCGCCCGTCCAGTCGACGTCCGATCCATACAGGGGCCCGAGGTTGCCGGCGTACTTGACGCGGTTTTCGCCGGTTAGGTACCAGTCCTCAAGCATCAATCCCGAGGCAATCAGAGTGATGGATGGATCCACCGCGCGCATGGCTTTCGCGAATTCGTTGTGCTTGATCATGAAGTACTTCAGATCGGTGCGGCCAATCTGCCACGATCCCCACGGCTCGTTGCCGATGTTCCAGAACTTCACGTGGTACGGTTCCGGGTGGCCATTTTTCGCGCGCTCAGCGCCCATCACTGTGCTGACCGATCCGTTCAAGTACTCAACTTGCTGGGCGGCGGAGTGCGAGTCGCCCAAGCCCGCGTTGACGCTGATGTAGGGTTCGACGCCAATCAGCCGGCAAAGCGTCATGAACTCGTCCATGCCGAGATCGTTGGTCTGCATGGCGTTCCAGGCGTTGTCCCAGTCGGGCGGGCGCTTGTCGCGATCGCCGATGGTGTGGTACCAGATGAGGTTCGAGGTGTAGTTGCCGCCATAGCGCCAGAAGCCCGACTTGATCTGGCTGATCAACGGAATGGTGTCGGCGCGGAAGCCCTCGATGTTGTCTGCGGGCATGAGCGAAAGAGTGCCGATGTGAAAGTTGCCTGTGCCGGTTCCCGTGATCTCGAGCGCGGCATCCGATGTGTCGGCTCCCGCCGTGAAGGCAAACGGATATTTTTTGTACTGGCTGGTGAGCGCTGCAAAGGAGATGGTCTGGCGATCGTTTGCTCCGCTTCCCCAAACGAGCTCGACCTTCACTTTGGCGCCAGGAGTTCCGCAGAGATAGATGCGGCCGTGATACCTTTTCCCGTTGACCAGGGCGAGGCCTGCCTGCCGGATTCCATGCGGAGTCGTAGGGTCGAGCTCGATGAGCGGACTTTGGTCACCGACAAAGGGATTGTCCTTATCCATCTCTACATCTTCATCGGGCCCGACAGGACGCCATTTCCGGAGCTGCATGCGAATTGGATTGCCCTGCGGTCGGGCCGGAGCTTCCGGCTCCTTCGATGTAATCGGGAAGTAGAATTTGCGATCGTCGAGCATTTCAGCCCAAAGGCTGCTGTACATGGTGTTGCCAATGTGCTCGATAAACATGCCGTACTCGTACCTGGAGACCGGCACACCGGTATGGCTCGCGTCGATCGTTGCTACGATCTGCTCCGGAACTACGGGCGCCGCCTGTTGAGCTGCGATGGCGGCTACACACCCAAGCCACGATGCTGCAGAAGCGAATATTGCAGTCTGAATCTTCATGAGATTCCGCCTTTGAACTCTCCTGGTTTGGGTGCGAGCACGAATCTCTGGTCTTGCTCCAGAGCCGCACCGAGTCGTCGGATGGCGCGCACTTTCAAGCGAGTTGAGTATACGCTTTCTCGCTAACGGCGAGCCTTCGATTGGCCACGGGCCGGGCAGAATCCGTCCAACCGATGTGAATCCGCGGAGCCGAATTACGAAATCGCTTGTGGGGTCGGCCTGTGACAATGTTTTATGAAGATGGAAGGGGACCGGGCACCTGAACGCCATGACCGGCGCGCATCAGGGCACGAAGGCAGCACAGTTCGAATCGGATGCGCCGAACTCCGGCGCCGGCCTGCAGATGATGCAAAGCCTCGGGCTCTTCAGCGCCACCACGCTGGTGGTGGGCTCCATGATCGGCAGCGGAATCTTCATCGTTGACTGCGATATCGCGCGGCTCACCGATTCTCCGGCGCTCTTTCTCGCTGCCTGGATCGTGACCGGAACCATGACGTTGATCTGCGCGCTCAGCTATGGCGAGCTCGCCGCCATGATGCCGAAGGCCGGCGGCCAGTATGTCTACCTGCGCGAGTCGCTTGGACCGCTCTGGGGTTTTCTCTACGGCTGGACCCTCTTTCTTGTCATCCAGACTGGAACGATCGCTGCCGTTTGCGTGGCTTTCGGCAAATTCCTCGGCGTCTTTTTCCCGACAGTCTCAAGCACGCACTGGCTGTGGCACATCGCGCACGTTCCGGCGATCCCGCTGGGTCCGATGGTGCTGGGCAATATGGATATCGGTGTCAACACCGCGAATCTCGCCGGTATCGCCGTTGTGGCGTTCGTTGCATTGGTCAATATTCGCGGCGTGCGATTTGGCGCGGGATTGCAGAATGTCTTTACTGTCGCCAAGGCGCTGGCACTGGCGGGGCTGATTCTTCTGGGATTCACAATCGGCCGCAACGGCGCAGCGATCGCGGCAAACTTTGGCGCGCATTGGAGCGAGTTCTGGCGCAATGCAGGATGGCACTCGCTGCATCCCGTGCAGGTGGGCGTGCAGGGACCCATTGCCATGGTCGGGTCGATCGTGGTGCTGGCGGTGGTTCAAGTGGGGTCTCTTTTCTCATGCGATGCGTGGAACAACGTCACTTTCACGGCGGGCGAAATCAAGCATCCGAGGCGAAATGTTCCGCTCTCGCTGGGACTTGGAGTGGGCTTCGTTGTGATCACGTATTTTCTGGCAAGCACGGCGTACATGATGGTGCTGCCACTGCACGGCGACCCGCACGGCGCGACCGTTTTTGCGCGGGGCATTCAATTCGCGGCCGAGGATCGAATTGGAGCTGCGGTTCTGCAGCAGATCTTCCCGCATTTCGGCGGCTTTCT
>JBEKWT010000316.1:0-4038 GCA_049512795.1 Occallatibacter sp. | reverse complement strand
GAGGGCCGACCGCGCTTTCTCGACTCCGAAGCGCAGGGCGAGTTTCCCGTGCCTGAGCAGGGAGAGCACGATCTGGAACCCACATCGAACAAGGGAGTTTGGCCTGTACCGATCACGATTCGCTAGGAACAGAGAACAGAGAACAGAGAACAGAGAACAGAGAACAGAGAACAGAGAACAGCTCGCGGTGGCGGGTTCTGCTGAAAGCTGGTAGCTGATTTGAAGACAGTTGAAGAGATCAAGACGGCAATTGAGGCGGCGGTTCCCGGCGCGGGTGTGGAGTTCGTTTCGAACCCCAGCCCCTCCGCGCAACACTCATTGCGGATCGGGCCCGATTCCGCCGTGGCCGTCGCAACATTTCTTCGCGACGATCCCGAGCTGGCCTTCGATTTCCTTTCCAACGTCTCCGGCGTTGACTGGCCCGACAAGGAGATAGCGGAAAACGTTAAAGTGACACATCAGGTCGCGAAAACGATCGACGGAGTCGAACAAACCGTCGAGGAAACGGTCGACGAGATGCGCAAGCGCGTCGACCCTGGCTATCTTGAAGCGGTCTATCACCTGTATTCGGTCCAGAAGAAGCACGGGCCGCTGGTGCTCAGGATGCGCACCGTGAACCGGTCCGATCAGGTCGGCCTGCCGTCACTCACGCCCGTCTGGCGCTCGGCGGAGTTTCAGGAGCGCGAGGTTTTCGACCTCTACGGCATCGTGTTCACCGGCCATCCGGACCTGCGACGCCTGCTGATGTGGGACGGGTTCAAAGACCACCCCATGCGCAAAGACTACGTCGACCCGGACGATTTTGAGTATGAGCCCACGCCGCACGACGAGGTGCTGCGGCGGGCACTAGAGCGCACGAGCAGAGAGCAAGTGAGCGAGGGAACAAGGGAGCAAGGAACGAGCGGCGCATGAGCGTGACAGAGACCAGGACGGAGAGAGTCGAGGGCTGGAACCGGCCGCCTGTGATTGAGCCGGACGGCGAAGGTGAGCTGCTTGAAGTCGCCATGGGGCCGCATCATCCTTCGACGCATGGCGTTTTCCGCATGGATGTGGCGCTCGACGGTGAGCGGGTCGTCCGCCTCAAACCCGTCTTCGGCTACCTGCACCGCAACCACGAGAAAATCGCCGAGGGTGCTTCGTATCTGGCGTCGATGCCATATACCGATCGCCTCGACTACTTCTGCTCGCTCACCAACAACTGGGCGTATGCGCTGGCGGTGGAAAAGCTCGTCGGCCAGGAGGTCCCTGAGCGGGCCGAATACATTCGCGTTATTCTTGCCGAGCTGACGCGCGTGCAAAACCACGCATCTTCGATCGGATTTCTCATTCAGGAGATGGGCGCCAGCGGCACGCCGCTCATGTACGCCTTTAAGGAGCGCGAGAAGATTCTCGACCTCTTTGAATCGCTCACCGGCTCGCGCATGATGTGCAACTACATGCGCTTTGGCGGCTGCCGCGTGGATGTTTCCTCAGCGTGGCTCGACGCCACGCGCAAGGTGGTGGCCGGCCTGCCTGCATTTGTTGACGAGTTCGAAGCGCTGCTCTCGTCGAACGAGATTCTGATGGCGCGGTGCCAGGGCGTTGGCATTCTTCGATCCGAGCTTGCCGTCAATGCTGGAGTCTCTGGCCCGATGCTGCGCGCTTCGGGCGTGAACTACGACATCCGCGAGGTCGACCATTACGGCATTTACGACCGATTCCAATTCCGCATTCCGCTCGGCGACCACGGAGACATCTACGACCGCTACATGGTTCGCATCCTCGAGATGCGCGAGTCGATCAAAATCCTTGAGCAGGCGCTCAAGGATATTCCCGCTGGACCGATCATGGACCCGAAGGCGAAGCTGCGCGGGTTTCGCCCCAAGCCCGGCGAGGCGTACGGCCGCATCGAAGCGCCCAAGGGCGAGCTTGGCTTTTATCTCATCAGCGACGGCGGGCCCAATCCTTATCGTTATCGCGTGCGCCCGCCTAGCCTCATCAACCTGACAATTCTGGAAGACATGTGTCTGGGGCAAAATGTCGCCGATGTTGTACTGATCTTTGGCAGCGTGGATATTGTCTTGGGAGAGGTGGACCGGTAGGGAAGCAGGGACAAAGGGAACAAGGGAACGAGGAACAAGCGAACAGGAAATGGGAATTATTCATCGGCTTGATAACGCGGCGCGGCAAAGGCGGCGCGAAGCAGAAACGGCGAGGAGGTCGAGATGAAGATGATGAATAGCATGAGGACTCTGCTGGTCATTTGTTTGGCGCTCGGTGCGGCGATGAGTGCGCGCGCGGCGGGCACGTACACCCTTACGTGCGATGCCTCGCGCAGTGGATCGTTCACCCTGACGCTGACCGGCTTCAATATGGCTGTGACCGGATCCACTGAGTCAGGGATGGGAGCGGCTTCCGGCAAGCGCGACTCCAAGTTCGAGCTGACCATTAACTTTGATTCGGGCAAGGATTACGGCGCGCTTTTGTCGATGCTCCAAGACAACGAGAACCTGCGGAGTTGCAAGCTGGTTGACGGCGCTGGCGGAGGAACAACTGCTGCGGATAACTGGAACCAGGAGGCGGTGACCAAAGGAAAAAACAAGGGGAAAACCAACGCGCCCGCATCGACCACTGGCGGCGCTCTTGAATGGATCCTGACCAACGCGACCATCACCAGCGTGACGGCGACGGGGAGCGAGAGCGCCACGGGGGCACCCCAGGGATCAATGCAGGCCACGCTGGAGGCGCAAACATTTTCCTTTGCGGACTAACTTGGAGATGGACGAATTGTGAATGATGACCTTTGAACTGCGAACCGGAGGATGCATTGCTGGGTGATGGAATCCTGAAAGGGATGGCGGAGACGGCGCGGAATTTCTTCGGAAGTTTTGTCTCTGCGGAGCGGCTGACGACGGTCGAGTATCCGGAACAACGGATTCCTACCGCCGAAAACGCGCGCGTCTTTCCCTTTCTGGTGTACGACGGCGCCGATTGGGAGGCCGGCATGCGCTGTGTGGCCTGCCAGATCTGCGAGAAAGAGTGCCCGCCCAAGTGCATTTACATCGAAAAAAGCGCAGGTAAAAAGCCGGATTACGTGGGCAAACAGCAGTTTTATCCAGCGCGCTTCGACATTGACGTCTCCGTTTGCATGAGCTGCCAGATTTGCGTTGAAGTTTGCCCGTTCGAAGCCATCAAGATGGACACCGAGTTCGAGTTGGCTACCGAGGATCGATTCGGCGGCCTGCTCTTCGACCGCAAAGAGCTGTCCAGATCGAACGAGTATTACCATTCGATCCACCCGACCGAGGCGACGGAGGTCGATGCGCGCCTGACCGAGGAAAAAGCCAAAGTGGAAGCAAAGGCCAAAGCTGCGGCCGAGGCGGCCGCTGCCAAAACTGCGGCTGCGGCCAGTCCTGCTCCGCCAGCGGAAGGAGGGAGCTAACCCGTGATTGCGACGCCTTGGGCCACGAATCCCTTCTTCGTGAATCTCGACCAGATCTTCGTCCTCCTGCGCAACTGGCTCGTCGGATTTTTGCCCGCGGCCTTGCGCCCGGCTGCGGGAGTTCTGCTCGGCGTCATCGCTATCGTTTGCGTGTTTCCCGGCCTCTTCGCGCTCACCACGGTGTTTGAGCGCAAAGGACTGGGCCGCATTCAGAATCGCATCGGGCCGAATCGCGTGGGCCCCTATGGCCTCTTGCAGCCGGTCGCTGACGGCATCAAGTCGCTCACCAAGGAAGACATTGTTCCGCTCCGCGCCAACGCCGTCGTGCACTTTCTCGCGCCGCTGGTGCTGGTGGTCACGGTTTTCATGGGTTTCGCGGTCTTACCCATGGGCCGCAACATGGTGCTAGTCGACATGGATGCCGGCCTGCTCTTCTTTTTCGCCATGGGCGCCGCGACGGAGCTTTCCGTCTTCATGGCCGGCTGGTCGAGCCGTAACAAGTACTCGCTGCTCGGCGCCATGCGCGCCGTTGCGCAGATGATCAGCTATGAAGTCGTGCTGCTCCTATCCAGCGTAGCCGTGGTGATGATCACCGGCTCGCTCTCGCTGCCCAAAAT
>JBEKWT010000315.1:0-4055 GCA_049512795.1 Occallatibacter sp. | reverse complement strand
TGGCGTGAACTATTTGTCATCCGAGACGTGGCTCTTCAAACCCTTGAACGCGCTCGGGAGGCAAAAATGATTGGGAAGGGTCTCGAAGCCAGAATAAAACTTTCCGCTTCGGGCACTAACCTCTTACTCCTAAGGCGATATGAACCGAGCCTAAAGGAGATCTTTAATGTCTCCGAGGTCACTGTCGTCGAATACTCGGAAGAGGATGCTTGGGTGCGGACCGCCGACGCGCCCCGTTCTAGTTTCGTATTAGGCCCGGGAACCGTGGGTGGCCAGCTGCCAAAACACAAGATCGAAGCGCTCCCCGCCTCCGGCCACAAATGTGCGCGCTGCTGGAACTTCATGCCTGAAGTCTCCAGCTACGGCATCTGGGAGAACGTTTGCACGCGCTGCCAGGCAGCGCTGCGCGAGATGGGCATCGAACCACCCGTCGCGGCGCAAGCGGAGGCCAACCAATGACCTGGCTGACAAACTGGCCGCGGCCCCGCCGCTTGTTCTGGTTGCTGCTCATCTCGGCGCTGGTCGTCATTGCTGACCGTGGGACCAAGACCTGGGTTTCTCTGCATATTCCGCTCGGCGGAGCCATCCCCGTCATCCCGCGCGTTTTGCGCATTACTCATTGGACCAATGAAGGCGCGGCCTTTTCGCTCTTCGCCGACACTGCTTCGCCGCACGCCGTCCGTTGGGCCCTGGTCGCGTTCACGCTCACCGCTGCGTTGGTGATCTTGATCGTCTTAGTTCGTCTCGGCGATCACCTCACACTCACGACGATCGCTCTCGCGCTCATCCTCGGCGGAGCAATCGGCAACGTTCACGACCGGATCGTCTATGGTTCGGTGATCGACTTTATCGAGGTCCACATCTTCGCCTACCACTGGCCCGATTTCAACGTGGCCGACTCATCAGTCGTCACCGGCGCCTGCCTGCTGCTGCTTGACTCGTTGCTGCCGCATCGAAAAGCTCCGCGCTGACCGGGCGCGAAATTGCGGGAAATCAGCCCCATCGTGTGGCCGGTATAATTGGTCGGGCCACGTAGCGCTACGAGTTTCATCCCGGAGTCCGGCAAAATGTCTTCAACAAGCGGCGACCCACGGGCTGCAATTGCCACCGCGGCGCCCGCCGACCGAATGACCTATGAGCGCTGGGTGATTTGCGCGCTCTTGTTCTTCGCCACGGTCATCGCCTATGTCGACCGCGCCGTAATCGCCAACCTCAAGAACACGCTCGAAGGCGTCATTCCGGGCCTGAACGACTACAAGTACGGGATCATCACCGTCGCGTTTCAGTTGGCTTACGGCATCGCGATGCTGGTCGCGGGCGGTCTGACCGACAAGATGGGCACGCGCAAGGCGTTCGCGATCGCCATTACCCTGTGGAGCATCGCAGCCATGCTGCCAGGCGCGGCGTTTTCGGTCGCCAGTTTTGCGCTGGCCATGTTTCTGCTCGGCTTGGGCGAGGCTGCCAACTTCCCTGCCTGTATCAAGACCGTCGCAGAGTGGTTTCCCAAGCGCGAGCGGGCCTACGCAACCGGGCTCTTCAACTCTGGCGCGAACGTGGGCAACATGGTGGCGCCGGTGGTGGTCGCGGCGTTCGTAGCCCTCTTCAGTAAATGGAGTTTGTTTGGGCCCGCGAGAGCCTGGCGGGGCTCATTCTTCGTCGCTGGCGCAATGGGCTTCGTGTGGCTTATTTTCTGGCTCATGATCTATCGCCGGCCTGAGGAACAACCCCGCGTTTCCAAAGCCGAGCTCGCACTGATCCTCAGTGACCCCGGCGAGAAGATAGAGAAGGTTCCCTGGAGTCACGTGGTCCCGTGCAAGGAGGCATGGGCATTCGCATTCGGCAAGTTCCTCACCGATCCCATTTGGTGGTTCTACCTTTTCTGGATCCCGGGTTACCTGCAGTCCACATTTCATTTGAGCCTGTCGCAAAGCAAGATTCCGGTGATGCTGGCCTACGCCATCTCGATCGTTGGCAGCGTCGGCGGCGGCTGGATTTCGGGAGCCCTGATCAACCGTGGGATCACGCCGAATTGGGCCCGCAAGGGTACGATGCTGCTTTGCGTTTTGTGCATCGCGCCCATCTTCGCCGCTCCGTTTATCCATCACCTGTGGGCCGTGGTGGCGCTGTTGGGTCTGGCTACCGCCGGTCATCAGGGATGGTCGGCGACCTTATTCACATTGCCATCCGACATGTTCCCCAAGGCCGCTGTGGCAAGCGTAACCGGCATCGGCGGCATGGCAGGGGCGTTCGGCGGAGTTCTGCTGCTGTTCAGCGCGGGTGCGATCGTTCAAAAAACGCACAGCTATGTAACGCTGTTTATCATCGCGTGCCTTGCCTACCCGCTGGCGCTGATCGTCATCCAGGCCATCTCGCCTAAGTTGGCCCCGGCGCATTTTAACTAGCGCGCTGTGCAAGAATTGAAGGATGCGCCGCTCGATGATTCACAACGGGCGGCCGGTTTGTACCGCCGCCGGCGGTCGAGAGAAGGTCGCCCTTTCGCTCCGCATCGCAACTTGCGAGGAATCTCGATGAAGCTTTCCCTTTCTTGTTTTTCCGCGCGCGCAGTTTTCGGCGCCGCGGCTGTGCTTGCCGTTTTTGCTCTGTTGTCTCCTCGCCCCGCTGCCGGCCAGCGCCTGCCCAACACGGTCATTCCCGCGCACTACACGCTCAAACTGATGCCCGACCTCAAAGCAGCAACTTTCTCGGGCGAGGAATCGATCGACGTAGACCTCAGCCAGCCCACGAATTCAATTACTCTGAACGCTATTGAGATTGCCTTCCAGTCGGTGGCCATCGTTTCCAACGGCTCCGAGCAGACGGGCACGGTGACCCTCGACGCAGACAAGCAGCAGGCCACGTTCACCTTTCCTAACGTCATTCCCGCTGGCAAAGCCACCATCAAAATTCGTTACACCGGAATCCTGAATAACGAGCTGCGCGGTTTCTATCTATCAAAGACCGCGCGCCGCAACTATGCCGTCACGCAATTCGAGGCCACCGACGCGCGCCGCGCCTTTCCCTGCTTCGACGAGCCAGCCTTCAAGGCCAGCTACGATATCTCGCTTGTCATCGATGCCGCCGACACCGCGATTTCGAATACCCCCATCGTGGCCGACACACCCGGCCCCGGGGCGAGCGAGCACACACTGGTCTTCGGAACCACACCCAAAATGTCCACCTATCTCGTCGCCTTCCTCGTCGGTGACTTCCAGTGCACCGCCGGGCGCCAGGACGACGTGGACATTCGCGTCTGCGCGACGCCCGACAAGGTTGCGTTCACGGCTTACGCGCTTGGTATTGCCAAATTCATCCTGCACTACTACGACGACTATTTCGGCATTCATTACCCGCTCAAGAAGCTCGACCTCATCGCCATTCCCGATTTTGAGGCCGGCGCCATGGAAAACTTCGGCGCCATCACCTACCGCGAAACCGACCTGCTGCTCGATCCCAGGACTGCTACAGTCAACGAAAAACGAGAAGTCGGTCTCGTTGTCGCGCATGAAATGGCGCACCAATGGTTCGGCGACCTGGTCACCATGCAATGGTGGGACAACATCTGGCTCAACGAGGGCTTTGCCACCTGGATGGAAAACAAGCCCGTGGCCGCAATGCATCCCGAGTGGAACATTCCCGAGGTGGTAGCCGGCGACGAACAGGACACCCTCAACATTGACGCGGAGCCTACCACGCGCGCTATCCGCGCCAGGGCTGACACGCCGGACGAGATCGACCAAATGTTCGACGGCATCGCCTACGGCAAGGCCAGTGACGTGCTGCTGATGCTCGAGAACTATCTGGGCGAGGAGACCTTCCGCAAAGGCGTGCACGCATACCTGGCCGCGCACGAATACGGCAACGCCACGGCGGAAGACTTTTGGAACGCGCAGACGGCAACGAGCCACAAACCCGTGGACAAGATTATGGAGTCGTTTGTAGCGCAGCCGGGTGAGCCGCTCCTAACCTTCGCCGCGCCGATGGATGGTAAGGTCTCGGTCGAGCAGAAGCGATTTTTCCTCAGTCCCAGCATCACGCCCGATCCTGCGCAAAAGTGG
>JBEKWT010000314.1:0-4055 GCA_049512795.1 Occallatibacter sp. | reverse complement strand
CGTCGACTTGCCCGAGCCCGACGAGCCCACCAACGCAGTCACCGATCCGGGATCGGCGCGGAAACTCACGTCGTGCAGCACCGGCTTCTCGGGCGTGTACGCGAAATCCACATGCTCGAACCGCACAGCGCCACTAATCTCGCCCAGCTTGACAACGCGCCCCGAATCCGCGAACTCATCCTTTTCGGAAAGAATCTCCATGGTGCGATCGATGCCCGCCACCGCCTCGGTCAGTTGCGTGCCGATATTCACCACTTGAATCACAGGCGCAATCATGAACGCCAGAAACATCGTGTACTGAATGTAGGTGCCGTCATCCATCCGGTTCTGCAAAGCCAGATGCCCGCCCATCAGCATCACCATGGCGCCCACGATCCCCAGCACCGTCGTGGCCGTCATCGACATCACGCTGGTCATCGTCAGCGTCTTCATCACGTTGTCCAGCAGGCGCAGCACGCCTACCTTGAACACGGCCGCCTCGCGTTCCTCGGCGTGATAGCCCTTGACCACGCGCACGCCGCCGAGTGACTCGGTCAGCCGCCCCGTCACTTCGCCGGTGATCTTGCCCCGTTCGCGGAAGATCGGACGAATTGTCTTGAAGGCGTATTGCAAAACGAAAACGAAAACGCCGACCACCGAGAACACGATCAGCGTCATTTCCGCGCTGCGGTGCAGCAGGAAGACAAACGCCATCACTGCGGTCAACAGGCCGCCCACAAACTCCACAAGGCCGGTTCCGATCAGGTTGCGCACGCCTTCCACGTCGCTCATGATTCGCGATACCAGCAGGCCGCTGCGGTTGGCGTCATAAAAGCTGACCGACAGGCGGCCGACATGCCGCTGCACCTCCTGGCGCAGGTCGGCGATCATGCGCTGCGCCGCCTTCGACAGGAGCTGCGTGTTCAAAAACGACGTGATCGACTGGATAATCGTCGCAATAATCACTGCCGCCACCAGCGGCATCAGCTTGGCGCTATCGTGCTTCCTCAGCACCAGGTTGACAAACGGCCTGGCGACGAATGGCAGCGTGAGGCCCGCGACGCGATTGATGGCCACCAGCACCAGGCCGAGCAGCAGCAACCATTTCCGCGGCCGCACCAGTCTCCAGATCTCCGGCATCGCCTTGCGGAAATCTGTCTTCTTTTTTGTTGGGTCGGCTTGCTCGGAGCGCGCTCCACGGCCATGCGGCGAGCGCTCGGCGCGCATTCCCATTCCCATCCCGCCGCGCATTGTTCCCATGGATTATTCCTGCCGTAACCTGCGTGCTTGGATGAATGAGCGGACACAAAGATTCACGTAAATCAGCAGCAGGGCCGCCATCGCCAGTTGCGCCGACAGCGCTTTCCAATCGGGATCCAACCCGAGCGACCGGGCGTGCCCGTACTCGCGCAAAGCTGAAACAATCGCGCCGATCAGGCCCAGCAGGCCGACGGTCACATTGATGTGCATGAAGAGCTTGCGCCGGCCCTCGCTGGGACTGATGGCGAGAAGACCGCCGGCGACGAGCGCCAGGCCGAACCACGTGGGAATCAGCGCCGTCGGGTGAATGCTCCCTGTGCCCCAATAACCAATCAATCCCAGAGCAACCAGGAGGATTCCAAATACATAAGTGACTCGTGCCATGCTCAACCTCCAGCCCACACCCTAAGAATCGCGCATGGCAAGAATAACAGTTGCGAGTGGTGTCCCCTGCTCTCTGATCTCTGCTCTCTGCCTTACCGCTGGATGCGCGCCGATCCGCCCTTCGCCAACGCGCGCACCTGGTCGACGGTCGCCATGGTCGTGTCGCCGATGAACGTGGTGAGCAGCGCTCCATGCGCCCAGCCCAGCCGCAGCGCGTCTTCGGGCGTTTCGCCGGTCAGGAGGCCGTAAATGAATCCCGCGGCAAATCCGTCCCCGCCGCCCACGCGATCCACCACGTCGAGCTCGGCCGTCGGCGCCGCATAAGTCTTGCCGTCGATCCACGCCACCGCGCTCCAACTGTGCCGGTTGGTGGAGTGCACTTCGCGCAGCGTGGTCGCCACGATCTTTACATGAGGATGTTTCTTGACCACGTTGTCGATCATCGCGAAAAAGACGCTCGGGTCGAGCTTCGACTTCGCATGAACGTCCGGGCCAGGAATGCCGAGTCCCTTCTGCAAATCCTCTTCGTTCCCGATCAGCACGTCGACATTCTTTACAATCGTCGCGATCGTCTCCACGGCTTTGTCCGCGCCGCCGGAAATCTTCCACAGCTTCTCGCGGAAGTTGAGATCGAACGACGTCACAGCGCCGGCTTCCTTGGCAGTCTTCATCATCTCTGCCACCAGCGGAGCGGTAGTCGACGATAGCGCCGCGAAGATTCCGCCCGAGTGAGCCCAGCGCACGCCTTTCGCACAGATCGCCTTCCAGTCGAAATCGCCCGGCTTCAGCATCGCGCCTGCTTCATTGGCGCGGTTGTAGAACACCACCGGCGGGCGCACTCCCGCGCCGCGGTCGCTGTAGACGGTCGCCATATTCGGGCCTGTCGCGCCGTTGTGCTCAAAATGCTTGTAGATCGGCCTCACTCCCATCGCGCGCACGCGCTCCGCGATCAGGTCGCCGATGGGATAATCCACCATCGCCGACGCAATCGCAGTCTTCATCCCGAAGCAGTCAGCCAGGTTTGCAGCCACGTTGAACTCGCCGCCGCTCACATGAATCTTGCACTCCGTCGCCTTGCGAAAGGGAATAATTCCCGGATCGAGCCGGTGCACCAGCGCGCCCAGCGCCAGAAAATCCAACTCACCATCCTTGCGAATGTTCACACCGTAACTCATCGTCCTCTCCTTGCCTTCGTACAAAATCACAATCGTTCAAAACTCGCCTCTGGGTGTCCCATCCTGGCCACGTCTTTGTTTTTGTGGCCAGGGCGGGATACCGAAATACTCTCCTCACCGCGATCAAGCTAGGAGCTGGAAGCTGCTTTTTTCACGTCCGCCACCACCTGCTCCGACGTCCATTCATTGCCGGGATAAAACTGCGCCACCTTGCCGTTTGGTCCAATGAGTGTTGTCGAAAGCGTGTGCGTGATCGTCTCATCGGGACCGGGTGTGATGCCCACATCGAAGTACTTCGCCATTTCGAGCAGCTCAGGCTTAGTGGGCACGGCAAAATCCCAATGCGCAAACGCGTCTTTCGCGTCGCTGCCGATGTACTCGGCGCCATAGGCGCGCAACCGCGCCGGAGTATCATGCTCTGGATCGAAGCTGATGCACAGAAGATGTGTTTTTCCGTAAAGCGCCGGGCTCGCTGCCAACTGCTGATTGATCACCGCAAAGTTGTGCGTAATCAGCGGGCAAAAATTCGGCAACGGGCAGCGCGTGTAAATAAATGTCAGCAGCAGCGTCTTTCCGCGAAACTGGCCGAGGTGAATCGCGCGCCCATCCTGGTTGCGCAATTTGAAATCCGGAACAACGTCGCCGGGTGCGGGCACATGATAAAACACAGCCGGCTTGTAATCCGGCTTGGCCTGCGCGATCACGACGATATGATCCAGAACCACAGTCTCTTCGGAACTCTTCTCGACCAAAACGTCCGCGGTAATCGTGTCGCCGGGGTGCAACTCACTTGCAATGGTAGGGTCCTTCAGCTGGTAAGGCATGGTCATTGCATCCATGAAGCCCGGGATGGCCTCGTGATCGACAACCACGATCCCGTGCGCAGTGTCGGTCGAAACCACTTTCCCGCGCAGGTGATACACCGTCGGCGACGAATCTGCCGCGCCATGCGGCCCTGACTTTGAGCTGGAATGGCACCCGGCCAGAGCGGCGAGCGCGAACAGACAGCTTGCGAGAACAGTGCGCATCACGAACCAGTGTACAACCCGTGGACTGACCACTGGCGCCGTCTATCGGCAGCTCGGGTTTCCCGCATGTGAAAAGGTCAGGAACTTGATGCTGGCCGGCGCGAGCTGAATTTTTCCGGAGTGGACGGCTCGCCCGTGCAGCGTCGGAAGTGCATCCTCAGGCCCTAGTTGGAGCTGCTTCCCGTTCAGGTCGACCGTGGGCGACATGAGTTCGCTCGCGGTCAATGTA
>JBEKWT010000313.1:0-4067 GCA_049512795.1 Occallatibacter sp. | reverse complement strand
GCCGAATGGGAAAGTTGCGAATGATCTCCGGGGTCTTTGGATCCGCCAGCAGCTTTCGCCACAGCCCAATGTACTTCGGCTCGCGATACGCCAGCCCCGCGAACAGCAGGCTGGGCTGCCGGTTGGGCAGGTCGTCGAAAAATTCAACGTCGTGCGGATAGGGCCACTTGCTCTTGTCTTCGATGAAGGGAAACATGAAATCGACGGCCTTCTTGTAGAAGCTCCCATTGGGGAGCGCGAATTGCCATAGATTATTCGTCGCGCCGCTTGGCGATGAGCCGGACGCCGACGCAATCACGCACACCATCGCCAGCATGTCGAGATCGAAGAGCGAGTAGTTGTAGGGCTTGGAACGCTTGAGCTCCAGCGGAAAGCTTCCGTCTGCCGCCATCTGCTCGGGCAGCAGATGGTCGCGGAATCGCTCCCGGCAAAGCGACATTGCATTTTCGTTGCCGATGTAGGCCGCGAACGCCGCCGCCTGCACGGTCCAGCACGTTCCGTGATTGTTCTTGGCTGCTTCTTCCGCCTGGCCGTTGGTCGAGGCGCGCATCCACAGCAGGTACTCGGTGAACCACTCGCGCACGCCGGCGGACTCGGCTGGCGTCATGGCCTGCGCAGCCTCGAGATGCCGCGCAGCGCGCGTGACCTCGACTAAGTGCAGCGTGTCGATGATGCCGTAACTCCGGCCTGGCGCGACACCTTGCACCGCTTGCGCGTAGTCAAGCGACGGATTCATGCGCGTGTCTGGATCGAGAAACCAGGCGCGCAGGTGCATTGCCGCGCGCTCCGCGTAGCGCTTGTCTTGCGTGATGAGCCACGCCGCCGTGAGCGCAGGCACGATCAGGCTAAGCCGGATCAACGCCAGGCGGTGATCGTTGAAGTTCTGCGGATCGGAGTAGCCGTCGCGCTCGATGTACGGGCCGTTGGGATTCTTGGGGTCCGGCCACCAGTAATCCGCCTCGGAAAAGTAATCGTGCTTACCGCCTTTGCTGCGCGGCGATGACGACGCCGTGATCGTGATCGGCGGCGCCGTCAGGTACCCGTCAGCTGCGCGCAGAATTCGCTCCCGGTCGATCGCTTCAATCTCGCTGAGGGTAATGAGTGGCCCGCTCGCCGGCACAGGAAGAGCCAGCGCGGCAAGCGCTCTGCTTCGGGTGGCGGCCAGGGTAGCAGCGGCAGAAAGGCAAAAGCTCCGGCGATCCATCCTATTCACATTCGCGGAATCGCCCGATCTTTGTCCAGTCGCTCTCTAAGGTAACGTTCCGGGAGAATTTCGCATTCCCCAACGGTGGAAGCAACTCTATACTCTTGAAAAAGAGCGAGGCCTCCCCATGCCTACCGAAGCCCGCAGCCAGGACTTCGTTCCACCCTCATTCGCTGATCCGAACTCCGGCCGCATTGTGCTTCTCGCTGACGATCTCACCGGCGCCTGCGATGCGGGCGCGGCCTTTCTCCGCACCGGGCGCACGGTTCGCGTCTGGTTTGGGACCAACGCGCATTTTTCCACGCCGGAGTCCGTGCAGGCCTTTAACACCAGTTCACGCGCGCTTCCGCCCCGCCGCGCCGCCCGCGCTGTCTCCCTCGCCTGCGCCGCTCTTGCCGGCAGTCCGAACTCGCTCTTCTTCAAAACGGTTGACTCCGCCGCGCGCGGTCCACTCGGCGCTGAGTTGCTCGCCGCGCATCGAGCGCTCGGAACACGAGCCATTCTTTTCGCTCCTGCATTTCCCGCAGCCGGCCGCACCGTGAGCGACGGCATCCTGGAGATTGACGATGCCGCAGGAAAGCATTCGACGATCCACCTCGATCGCCTGTTTCCGATCACGGCCAGGGGCCGCATCAACCACATCTCCTATGCTCGCGAGCTCGCGCCCGCTCTGGACGCCGGCATGACTCTGCTGATTTGCGATAGTTCAACCCAAGACGATCTCGATGCTCTGGCCCGCGCCGCTCAGGATCTTCCCGGCCTGCTTTTCGCGGGTTCGGCCGGCCTTGCTCAGGCGCTCGCCAGACTGGCTACTGCGCGCCCGATGGCGGCGCTCGTCCCCAATGCAGCGCGCACCTTGCTCATCGCCGGAACCTCGCATCCCGTCACCAAGCTCCAGCTTCAGGAACTCGATCCAGGCCACGCCGGCAGCGTCCGGGTTCTCCGCCTCCATATCTCATTCGGCGCGGCTGCGCGCATTCGCTCCGCATTTCGTTCCTATTCTCCTCAAGCGCTCATCCTCATCGGTGGCGAATCCGCGGAGCTTGCTGTTCGCGCTCTCGATGCCCACTCTTTTATCCTCCAGGGTGAGTTCGCGCCCGGCATTCCGTGGGGCGTCGTGCAGGGCGGCGATGCGCATGGATGCACCGTCGTCACTAAGTCCGGCGACTTCGGCTCGCCGAACGCATTCAACGAAATCCTTGCCGCGCTACGAGGTCGAGCATGAGAAGGCTTGCACGCATCGCCTTCAGCATTGGAGACCCGGCTCACACACGATGCGCGCGTTTCGTTCTGGCGAATGGTCGAGTCCGCTGCGGTCAAGTGACGCGCAAATGCCTCGGCGCTCAGATTCGTGTCCGCAGCGCTAGAACCGGTACACCACGCCAAACGTCCCGCGCGCGTTCCAGGTGCGATTCGTTGAGTTGCTCAGTTGAGGAGTGTTGTTGGGCAGTGAGAACGACGCGGCGACGCGGTCGCCGGTAAGTTGCACGGCCCAATTGCGGCCCAGGCTATAGGCCAACCCTCCGCCAAAGCCACCGGCAAAAGAGATACTGGGCGTCATGTGTTCGCCCCCGGTATGCTCTCCGCCCACTTCGCCGAAAACCACTCCGCTGAGGTTCTCAAAGAGCGAAACGTGGAGTGCCGGCCCAACCAGGAACGTGTAAACCGACGGGTCGCCGGGATTCGGTAGGCCGGCGTGGCCGGTCCCCAACTTGTAGTAGTCCCCCGATCCCATGAGTTGAAAATATTTTCCAAAATCGCGGGCCACCGAAATCTTTCCGCCTACCAATCCGCTGAACGAAACAGGCACCTGCCTGAGGCGGCTATAGGCAACGCCCGCGAATACCTCGTACTTGTAGGGTGCGGCCTGCGCCGGGCCGGGCGCCGCCTCCGGGTTCACTTGGGCCAAGGCACTCTCGGGCGCCAGGGCGGCTGGAACCACGGCTAAAAGCAAGAACAACAACGTCCTCTTCAACTTGAAACTCTCCTCAATCGGCACTGCGCGCAAGCAAACCATTCCGGATGCGGACATGAGCTCCGGAGGAGGCAACTGGCTGGTTTCCGGTACCTCCCTAGACTATCCTCTCCCCCCGCCTTTCACGAAGCCCATCGCCATCCGACGCGCTGGAATCTTGGACTGAAATTCGCGCGAAAAGGTGCGCCGGCAGGGCATCCGGCGCGGAGTTCATCCGTTCTCCAGATACCACGGAATATTAATCACAACAATGCGCCGGTTGCCGCGCATCAGCAGAACTACCTTCAGCAGGTCCGAGCGCCGGTTGTGCAGCAATCCTTCCCACCAATGGCGCACCACCAGTTCCGGAATCAGCACGCACACCTTGCAGTTCTCGCGCTCGCGCTCCACTTTCAGCACATAGTCCACGATCGGATAAAGCACGTAGCGGTAAGGCGATTTGAGCGTCACCAGTTTGGGAATGCAGCGGCCGGCCGCCTTCAACGGCGTCACAATGTCTTTCTCCCAGTCATCGCAAAAAGGATCCGGATCGTCGCTGGTCTCGACGTGCACGCAGTGAATGTCGCACGACATCGAGAGCGCGAACGAGAGCGCCTTCTCGCTGATGCGGCTCCAACGGTCGATCGGCACCACCACGATGGGCTCGCTCACCTCGGCGGGAATGAAGGGCCGGTCAAGATCGATCTCGCGGTTAACGCGCACGTAGTGGTGATTGACTGCGTGCATAAACAGGATCATCACCAATACCAGCAGCGCCGTGATCCACGCGCCTTCCGCGAACTTGGCAACCAGCACCACCATCGTTGTTATGCCGGTCGCAACGGCGCCCAGGCCGTTCACGAGAATCCGAATCCGTTGCCCGCCCTCCCGCTTCCAATGCACCACCAT
>JBEKWT010000312.1:0-4081 GCA_049512795.1 Occallatibacter sp. | reverse complement strand
TTCAAATTACATTGGTAAGTTGGTCTTCCTCACTCTCCGCCCTATACTCCTCAAACCACGGCTTCCCTCGCCGATAGATGAGAAAAGGCTAAGAACGCACTCGGCTTTTACTGAGCCGCAGGGTAGTCTGCGCCTTTGCGATCAACCCGAATGCGCCAACACATAAGAACTGTCTCATGTCTCGCCTCCGCCCTGCTGCTTGCAAGCTGCGGCGGAAATCCGCGCGTCGTCGCTCCGCCGGCAAACGCGCCGCTTTCCGTCGCTGGCGTCGCAAACCCTGTCGACGATTCGCGGATGGTCACGCTTCATGGCAATGTCCATCCGCTTGCCCGACCGGAGTTCGATCAGGGCGTCGTGAATCCAACCGCGCGGCTCGACCGAATGCTGCTCGTGCTTAACTCCTCGCCCGCGCAGAGCGCCGATCTTGGTGCGCTACTCGCTGCGCAGCAGAACCCGCAGTCGCCTCTCTATCATCAATGGCTCACGCCCGCAGATTTCGGCGCTCGCTTCGGCGCGAGCGATGCGGACCTCGCGCAAGTGTCCGCCTGGCTCGAGTGGCACGGACTCACTATCGATGAAATCCCAACCGGACGGCGGCTCGTCGTCTTCTCCGGCTCAGCCGCACAGGTCTCCGCCGCATTTCGCACCAGCCTGCACATCTATCGCGTGAATGGAACCGACCACATTGCCAACGCTTCAAACCCGCAGATTCCCGCGGCGCTCTCCGGCTTGGTCGCCGGCGTCGCTTCCCTCCACGACTTTCGTCGCACATCGGAGATGCGCACGCGAACACCGCTCACCGCGCAGCCTGATTACTCGGCCGGCGCGACGCATTACCTCTTCCCTGCCGATTTCGCAACCATCTACGACCTGAACCCGCTCTTCACCGCGGGGACAAATGGGACCGGCAGTTCCATCGCCATCGCCGCCCGCAGCAACATCAAGCTGAGCGACGTGGAAGCATTCCGATCCATGGCCGGTTTGGCCGCCAACGACCCCACGGTGACTCTGGACGGCGCCGATCCGGGAATGGTCGCCCACGATCAGGACGAGTCTACTCTCGACACGGAGTGGAGCGGAGCGGCAGCGCCCGCAGCCGCTGTGAATCTTGTTGTCGCGGCTACAACGGCCACCACGGACGGCGTCGATCTAGCGGCTGCCTGGATCGTAAACCACGCCGCCGCGCCGATGGTGAGCGTGAGCTACGGCAGTTGCGAGCAGGAGATGGGCGCGACTGAGCTGGCTTTCTACAACAGCCTGTGGGAGCAGGCGGCAAGCCAGGGAATGAGCGTCTTTGTCGCTTCAGGCGACGCCGGCGCAGCCGGTTGCTCGGCGGCAACAGCGAACACCGGATCTGCGACCGCCGTCAACGGGCTCTGCACTTCGCCCTACTCCACCTGTGTCGGTGGAACCGAGTTCGACGAAGAATCGAACGCGGGGCAGTATTGGTCGCCGGCGAATTCCACGGGCTACGGCTCGGCGCTCGCATACATCCCCGAGGAGGTTTGGAACGAGAGCGCGTCGAATGGTGGCACAGGATTGTGGGCGTCAGGTGGAGGCACAAGCGTGGTGTACGCGCAGCCTGCCTGGCAAATGGACGTGGACGGCGCAGCCTCAGCCAACAGTATGCGAGCCGTCCCCGACATTTCGCTCGCGGCCGCCGATCATGATGGCTACTTCGTCGTCGAGAATGGATCGTTCTGGATTGCCTCGGGAACCTCAGCATCAGCGCCGTCGTTTGCCGGCATCATGGCGCTGGTGGCAGAAAGTCAGCACGGCGCGCAGCAAGGCAACGCCAATCCCCGGTTGTATGCTCTGGCGAACTCAACGGACGATCCGTTCCACCCGACGCCATCCGGCGATAACACTGTGCCCGGCGTCGCGGGTTTCACCGCCAATGGCGTGACGTACAACCTTGCCACCGGCCTTGGATCGGTCGACGCCGCGCTGCTGGTGAACAACTGGAACTCTCGGAGCGATCCCGCAACGCTTGCGCTCACCGCAGCCGCACAATCCGTTGCGGTCTCTCAAGGCGGCTCAGCAGCTATCGCATTCACCGCCGCGACTGGAGGGTCATTCGCCGGCGCCGTCAGCTTTTCCGTCTCTGGTTTGCCTGCAGGCGTCAGCGCCGCGTGGTCCGCGAATTCCGTCGCAGCTTCCGCGAGTGCCGGCTCGAATTATGTCACGCTCACCCTGACGGCGGCGCAGCGATCAACCATCGGTTACTTCCCGCTCGTCGTTTCGGCTGCGGGCGACGGTCTCACGTCAGAGCAGACCGTGACTCTGCTGGTTCAGCCGCGCTCGATCGCCTGCTCGCGCTTCGGTCTGTTGCCCACGAGATGCGCGCCGCTGCCACGGACGCCAATCCCGCTGGCCGGCCCGCCGCACAACTCCACCTCGGTGCGCGCACGCTAACCGAAGTGCCTAGGCAAACAATCCGAACGCCTGTTCGATTCGCGCGGGCAATGCTGCTGGCGCGTCAGGGAGCGTTTCGCTGATCTCAAGAACGGTTGCCGGCTGCGATGCCAACGCTTTGAGCTCCTTCACCGTCACCGGCCAGTCGATCGTGCCATCGCCGGGCCACAGGTGCTCGTCCTTAAAGCCGCGATTGTCGTGCACGTGAACGGATGCGATGCGCTCACCCAGAGTGGTGATCGCCGCTGCAGTTCCGACGGTGATGTGCGCATGGCCAAGATCGAGGCACATACCGACGTTTGCCAAGTGGCCCATTTCGAGAATCAGAACCAAATGTTCGGGCGTAGTGGCATCGCTCAGCAGATTCTCCACCAGCAGACGGACGCCGAGCGGGCGGGCAAACGCGCCCAAATGCTCAAGCGCGGTGAGCGCAAGCTCAATGGTGCGTTGCGACCATGCGTCGTCCCGCTCGCCGAGATGGACCACGAGATTGCGCAGGGGGATGTGCTCGGCCGCTTCCAATGCGCGCTTGATCTCATCCATGGCGTCGATGCGCCGGGCTTTGTCGGGGTGCAGCACATTCACGCCAAGACCGCCGCTGCGACCCATTTCGCGGTCAGCATACAGCGGGGCGTGCATGGAAAACGGTTGCAGTGCGTTGCCTCGGAACCACTCGGCGAGCTCTGCCACATCCTCGCGGCTGGTGTAGTCGAAGTGCTGGCGCGCAGCGAAGATCTCAACTGCCTGCGCGCCCGACCGCTCCGCCAGCTCAAGCAGACCCGGATGCAGGCGATGGTTCAGGAATAAATGAGTCGAAAGGACGCGCAGCATCTTCGAGAAGCCCCTCGCGCCAGACGAATGAGCAATGCAGACCCGGCGCTAGGTTCATTCTCGCACCCTGACAGGGATTTCTCGCAAAGGATCTGTTGCGACAGATGGTGCGGGACGCCGGCAATCGTGGCGCGGTGTCGATCTTTCCTCGTTGCGCCAATGCTTCTTGCGGGCAGCGGGAATCGTCCCAGCGCTGACCGTCTATGATCAATTCGGAGATTCCGCTAAAGAGCGGTCTCAGGGAGTTTGAGCGCTTGGACGAAGTTTTCTGGATCGAAGGAACACCGCCTGTGGGCCTGGCCGTTGTGCTGTGCCCGCGCGGCGACGATTCGCTCGGCGACGAACTGCTGCGTTACAAGCAGAGCGGAGTTGACGTTCTTGTCTCGCTTCTCGAGCCGAACGAAGCCATCTTCCTCGGCCTGGGACAGGAGGGTCCGCTCGCCGAAGCGGCGAGCATGCACTTTCTTACCTACCCAATTCTGGACGTTCACGTGCCGGCGAACGTTGCCTCATTCCGCGCGTTCGTAGCAGGCCTGGCCGATCGTCTTCGCGCCGGCGAGCGCATCGGCGTGCACTGCCGGGGAAGCATTGGCAGGTCGACCGTTACAGCTGCCTGCACGCTTATCCACTTCGGATGGAACGCGAAGGAAGCTCTCAGAGCGATACAGGCCGCGCGCGGATGCGTGGTGCCCGATACGGCGGAGCAGCTGCGCTGGATTCTGAATTACAAGGCGCTGCCGTGACCGCGCCGGCGCACCAGCCGATTGTCGATCTGAGCTTTCCGCATCGCTGGAAGGCCGAAATCCTCGCAGCACGGCCACTGATTCTGCCTCCG
>JBEKWT010000311.1:0-7005 GCA_049512795.1 Occallatibacter sp. | reverse complement strand
ACCGGGCGAGGAGCGGATGGGGACGAGTTCATCGCCGGTGGAGAGGATGGCCACACGCGGCTTCAGGAAGACATTCAACGAGGTGCAGCCGCAGGAGCCGGCAAGGGCAATTTGCGCGGAGCCGATCAAGGAGCCGGCGGGAAGAAGTTTGCCCCCTTTGCGCGCCTGTGCACCGCGGGCGACGATGTTTTCGCCTTTGCGGATCGTGCGTGGCGGCAGCAGGCGGATGGCTCGCGCGGATGCGGAGCCGGATTCTTCGACGTAGGCGTCAAGCTCTTCGACGTGTTCCAGCATGACAACCGCGTCAGCTCCGGCGGGGACCGGCGCGCCCGTCATAATCTCCCAAGCTGCGCCGCGGGGAAGCGGACCGGACGGAGATTGCCCGGCGCGGGTCGAGCCGGCGACGGCGAGGGGACGATGCGTGGAGGCCTCGGCTGCCCGGCAGGCGAAGCCGTCGCGAGTGGAACGCGCGAATGGAGGCTGGTCAGCGTCGGCTCGGAGCGGCTCAGCGAGAACGCGGCCAAGGGCCTGATCGAGCCGCACACGCTCCACACCGGGACGGAGACGGACGAGCCTGGCGGCGTAGGCGGCGACCAGCTCGGCAGCCTCGTCGTAACTGGGCAAAGGCGGACTTTGCGATTTGGGTTTGCGCCGGTCTGGGCTCATAAGTCAGGGCTCATGCAATGGATTGTAGAGGGTCAAAGAAGCGGGGAGTGGATGTCTCTGACCTCGTGAGCGAAACTGAAGCGTCAAGTTATTCCAGGTCCCCAAATGCGAGGGACCCTTCGACAGGCTCAGGGCAGGCTCTGGGGCACCCATTATTTAGAGAGAGCTGGAGTCTGTGGGGCGAGATCCTCGCCAGCCCGCTGGAGGAACGTTGCGGCGTTGGCCGCGTACGGGCCGTTGGGGTCCAGCCCAAGATACTTGCGAAAGGCGTCGGCGCAACCGGGCGGCAGAACGAGCTTGTTGGTATCGGGATCGACCCGTGCGTTCTGGGCGAGACCGTCGGCTTTGATGTAATACAGGATGGCTTGATCGGGATCGGCCTTGATGGCAAGGTCGGCGGCGTCGACTTGCGCGTCGAAGTTCTTCGCGTTGAAAAAAACGATGGCCTGGCTGCGCAGGTATTTGGCGGCATTGGGAGGGTCGGCTTTGGCGGCGGCGTCAAAGGCGGCATTGGCATCATCAACCATGAGCGTGCGAGCGTAGACTTCGCCCAGACCGGCTTGAGCCTGGGCTACAATTTCAGGCCGGGGCGGAGCCTCCTTTTGCGCAAGGTCGAGGGCCTTCTTGAAGTCGGATTCCGCGTCGAGATAGTTACTGAGGCCCGCTTCGGCGCGACCCAGGCCAATCCAAACGACAGGTTCGGTGGGAGCGGTGGCCGCGTCTTTGGTCATGAGGGTTTCGATCTCGGTCAGCTTGGCGTTCTCGATTTCAGCGGTCATGGAGTCGACGTCCCCACGGGCGGCCGAGCCGCCAAGATTCTGGGTTGCGGTGACGCGCGCATTGCCGGCGGCCTGGAGGTCGAGATTCACGATCTGGAGATCGGCATCGATGGTGGAGGCGTCGCGTTTTGCATCGGAGGAGGCGGCGGCGTTGGCTTCCCTCAATTCCTGTAATTGCCTTTGCTGGTCAGGCGACAGCCTTTCGATGAACTCCCGGCGGGTCATGTCGATGTCCTGTGCCGTATCCTGCCCGGCCGCGACCTGAACACCGCTGATGTAGTCGACGATCTTGCCATCGGGCGTATCGGGCGCGCGGTAGACAATTGTGTATTCGCCCGGAGGCGCCTGGCCGGAGTACTCGCCGGAGGGAGAGACGGGAAAGTTGTAGCTCAATGTCTCGCCGCCGTCGACAGAGAGGCTGACCGCACCGTTTTTCTGAGGCACTCCGGCAGGATTGATGACACGGCCGTGGATGCCGCCCGTTTCCTGAGCGGGCGGCTGCTGCGCCTGCGCGGACAAGAGGGGAGCATGGAACAGCCCGGCCAAAGCGGAAAGGCAGGCCAGGGAAACTCGAGCGGTTCCACAATTCACGTGCCCTTTCCAACGTCCTGCAGAGTGGCTTTTTCCTGGTGAAAAAGCCACTGGACAGTTGCGGATCTGCGTATAGCAATTGTGGAACCGCTGTAGGCGCAAGTGGAGCGTGGAGCTCATGCATGGGATTGTAGATGGTAGGGGGCGGCGAGAAAAATCGGGAGTCCGCGGCCGGGCCGGCGTGCGGCGAGCAAACGCAAAGGGCGTCCGTTGCTGCGAACGCCCTTCGATCAGCTCAAACGATCACCGAGCTACTTCGCCTTGATACCTGCCTGCTGCAGAATGCTCGCAACCTCACCAGCGTAGGGGCCTGTGGGGGCCAGTTCAAGATACTTCTGGTAGGCAGCCGTGCAATCGGGAGGCAAAACGATCTTGGCAGGGTTTTTGGGATCGACGGTTGCGTTCTGAACTAATCCCTGGCCCTTGATGTAGTAAAGGATCGCCTGGTTAGGGTCAATTTTGATGGCCTCATCGGCGGCGGCCACCTGGGCTGGACCGTTGTTCTCCTGGTAGAAGATGACGGCCTCATTTCTGAGGTTGAGAGCTGCAGTGGTGGGATCGGCTTTGACGGCAGCGTCATAGGCTGCGTTGGCCTCAGGGATCTTACCTGTGCGCGCGTAGACTTCGCCTAGCCCGGCCTGGGCCACGGCGATCACGGGCAAACGCGGCTTCTTTGAGGCCGTCTCGATGTCAATCGCCTTTTTGTAGGTCGCGATTGCGTCGTCGTAGTCCTTGAGGCCCGCCTGCGCGAACCCCAGGCTGTTCCACAGCAAGGCCTCATCGGGCTTGAGGGCCGTGTCCTTGGTCATAAGGCTCTGGATATCGGTGTACTTGGCGGTCTTGATTTCGTCGGCCTTGGCGGTAATATCGGCCTTGGAAGCACTCGCACCGAGCGCCTGCGTTGCAGTGGCAGTGGCGTCGTTGACGTCTTTCTTGTCCTGAGCAACGATTTTCAGGTCAGCATTGAGCTGGTTGATCAGCGAGTTCGCCTTGAGGGCCTCCGAATTCGCCTTCTTTAGATCCTCGAGCTGCTTCTTTTCATCCGGCGTCATCTGGTCGATGTATTCCTGGCGCGACATGTCGTCGTCCTGCGCCAGATCCACACCCACGACAATCTTTATGCCGCGAATGGAGTCAACCATCTTGCCGGCAGGTGTGTCGGCCGCGCGGTAGACCAACATATAGGTTCCAGCCGGCGCTTCGCCGGAGAAGGCGCCCGTGGAATCAACCGGGAAGGAGTACTTCAACGTGACGCCGCCATCGGTGGAGAGGCTGACCGTGCCGCCGCCCTGGGGTTGTCCCGTGGGATTGATGACACGACCGTGAATCTTGCCCATTTTCTCGGCGGGCTGGGATTGCGCCTGAGCGGGTGGGAGAGCCAATACGAGCAAGCAAGCCGCAGCGGTGAGCCCAAGCCAAAGTGAAAAAGTGCGTTTCATGTTTTCTCCTTGAGAGCGGCGGGAAGAGTGCTGCCCGCGGCCTCGAAAAAATTCAAAGTTCAGGCGCCGACCGGGTGACCCGAAGACGGTTCCATCCGGCGGGGCGCATTTCCAGCAAAATCAACGTTAAATCCAACCTAGCGCCCTGCACAAGAGGGAGTGTTCCGGGCGTCCCACGCCGGACCTGTACAACACCACCGCCGAGTCTCGCTCGGAATGGCTCCGGCAGGCGCGCCAACCCTTCCGCCGACGCGGTGGGGCGCTTTTTGTAGATCAACGACTGCCATGGTAGAGGTCGGGGAGCTGGGTCGTGTGTGGCGCGTATCACACAATAGAATCTGAGTATGGGGACCGTGATTCGCAAGGCAACCGCAGCGGATGCCGCACAGATTCTCAAGTTTATTCGCGCACTGGCAGCTTTTGAACGAGCGCCGGACGCGGTGACGGCGACCGAGGAGGGCCTGATCCGCGATGGATTTGGGCCGAACCCGTTTTACTGTTGCCTGATCGCCGATTACGATGGCCAGCCTGCCGGTTTCGCCTTCTATTTTTTTACTGTTGCCTGATCGCCGATTACGATGGCCAGCCTGCCGGTTTCGCCTTCTATTTCTTTAATTACTCGACGTGGGTGGGACGGCCGGGGATTTACGTTGAAGACCTGTTTGTGCTGCCACAGTTCCGGCGCCGGGGCATTGGCAGGGAACTGCTGAGACAGGTAGCCGCGATTGCGGTGGAAACCGGCTGCCAGCGCCTGCAATGGGAGGTTCTGGACTGGAATACCCCGGCAATCGATTTTTACCTTGCCATTGGAGCCGAATTCCTGGATGAGTGGCGGAACGTGCGCCTGAGCGGTGAGGCGCTGAATGACCTGGCGGTGGGCGCTGTGAGTTGCACAGAAGCTGAACAGGATCCGACGACGTGAAGATTCGCGTGATCGGAGGTGGGCTGGCTGGGCCCGAGGCGGCGCTGACGGCGGCGCGGCTGGGCTGCGAGGTGGAGTTGTACGAAATGCGCGCTATGGTGGACGGCAAGCCTCGATTGACTCCCGCGCACCAGACCATGGAGTTCGGCGAACTGGTGTGCTCGAATTCGCTGAAGAGCGAGACCCCCTACACTGCGCCCTGGCTGCTGAAGCAGGAGATGCGGCGCGGAGGCTCGGCGCTGTTGAGAATCGCAGATGAAACGGCGGTTCCGGCTGGCCACGCGCTGGCCGTGGACCGCGTGGAGTTTTCACGGCGCATTACCGAGGCGATCGAAGCAGAGCCAAAGATCCGCGTGGTACGCGAGGAAGTCACTGACCTTGGCACGTCACTTGACCAAGACGAGAACAGTGCGAAGCACTGCACGATTGTTGCGACCGGGCCGCTGACGAGCGACGCGTTGAGCGGGGAGATTGAGCGGCTGACCGGCGCGGGGCATCTGGCGTTCTACGACTCCATCTCGCCCATTGTCGATGCGGAATCGATTGAGATGAGTCGCGTGTATTTTGCCGCGCGGTGGGACAAGGGAACGGCGGATTACATCAACTGCCCGATGGACCGAGCGGAGTACGACCGGTTTTTGGATGCGCTGCTGACGGCAGAGGCGGCCGAGAGCAAGGAGTGGGAGAAGCTCGATTACTTCGAAAGCTGCCTTCCGATCGAAGTGCTGGCGCGGCGGGGACGCGATACGCTGCGCTTTGGGCCGATGAAGCCAGTGGGGCTGCGCGATCCGCGGACGGGAAAGACGCCGTGGGCGGTGGTGCAACTGCGCAAGGAGAATCTGCGCGCCGACAGCTACAACCTTGTCGGGTTCCAGAATCATTTGAAGTTTGGTGAACAGGCGAAGGTGCTGCGGCTGATTCCGGGGCTCGAGAATGCGCGCTTTCTGCGCTACGGGCAGATTCACCGCAACACCTACATTTGCGCGCCGGCGCTGCTGGACGAATGCCTGCGGCTGAAGGGTCGGCCGGGCTTGCTGTTTGCGGGGCAGATTTGCGGGGTGGAGGGGTATACCGAATCGATTGCCTCGGGTATGCTGGCAGGGATCTACGCGGCAGCAATGGCGCGTGGCGACGAGCCGGTGCCCGTGCCGCGCGCGACGGCCCTCGGATCGCTGGTCCACTACATCACGCACGCGGATCAAAAGAATTTCCAGCCGGCCAACATCACCTTCGACTTGCTCGAGCCTTTGGATCTCGACTCGCTGGACGGGGAGACGCGGCGGCGAGTTCGGGACAAGAAGGAGCGACACCGGATGGTTTGCGAACGAGCGCTGGAGGCATTCGACAAGTGGCGGGCAGCGATCGGGCACCCGGCAGCGGAACTTCGCGCGTAGGAAATGCGTAAACCTGTAGTACGCTGTTTCTTCCCCTGAAAGGACGCCAATGCGCGCCATATCTGCCGTAGATGCTGTTTCGCCGGCCATCGAACGCACCAAGGAGTTTCTCTTCAGGCCATTCAAATGGGGAACCTATTTGAAGCTTGGCCTGGTGGCGATCATCACGGAGGGGCTGGGGAGCAATTTCCATTCCTCGTCAACGAATGTAGATCATGGCGGAGGGCATGGCGAATGGCATGGGCCGGCGGGCTTCCCGCCGTTTCACTGGACGCCTGCATGTATCGCGGTGATTGTGGCGATCGCGCTGGTGGCGATTCTGTTGTCGATTTTCTTGTTTTATCTGATCACGCGGCTGCGGTTTGCCTTCTTTCACTGCCTTGTCAGCAACACGAAAGAGATTAAGCCGGGATGGCGGCTCTATCGCGGGCAGGCGGCGCGCTTTTTCTGGCTGAACATCGTGGTGGGAATCTGCTTCATGGTGCTGATGGTTTTGCTGGCGATTCCGTTTGCAGCTGGGTTCTGGCGGCTATTCCAGGAAAGTCAGCAAGGCAGCCAATTCAATATTGGTTTGCTGCTGGGTCTTGTTTTGCCCCTGATTCCGATCATCATTCTGCTGGTGGTCGCGTGCATACTCAGCGACCTGATTCTGCGCGACTGGATGATGCCGCATATGGCGCTGGAGAACGCGACGGCCGGCGAAGCGTGGCGGCAGGTGCGGGCTCGCATGAGCGCCGAAAAGAGGCAGTTCCTTGTCTACGGACTGCTGCGAGTGATTCTGCCGGCGATTGCGGCGATGGGCGCGTTTATCGTGCTGGCTATTCCCGGACTGATGCTGGCAGGTTGCCTTGCGGCGATTGAGTGGGGCGTTCACTCGATGTTCTCCGGTGCGACAGGAAGCTCGTGGCTTGTGGGTATCCTTCTCGAGGTATTCTTCGGCGTGGTCGCATTTGGCTTCGCGCTATTTGCCAGCATCTGCGTGGGAGGGCCGTTGAGCACAGGGCTACGGGAGTATGCGCTGATCTTCTACGGCGGCCGCTACAAGGCGCTGGGAGACATGCTGTATCCGGCGCAGGCAATTCCAGGCGGCACAAGCGGAGCTGTCTGAGCGCGGCGCGAGCAACAAAGGCGGGAACCTTTCGGGACTTTTCAGTGTCCAAACCAGTGAAGGGCATGCGTGCGGCGAGGGCGTCGCGCGAGCGTGTACCCTGAAG
>JBEKWT010000310.1:0-4092 GCA_049512795.1 Occallatibacter sp. | reverse complement strand
CGCGAGGGTGACCCCACGCCGAACCTTGAGGCCGCTCTGGCCGACGCTGCCTGGCTCACGGGCCTCGAGCGCAACAGCGATCTGATCATCATGTCCAGCTACGCGCCGCTCTTCGTCAACGTCAATCCCGGCGGCATGCAGTGGGCGCCGGACCTCATCGGCTACGACGCGCTGTCAAGTTACGGCTCTCCCAGCTACTGGACGCAGGTCATGTTCTCCACGCATCTCGGAACCGAAATTGTGCCCGCTGCGCTCGCCAACGCGCCGCCGCGCGTTTTTGCATCCGTCACGCGCAACAATACAACGCACAAACTCTTCATCAAAGTCGTCAACGCAACCTCGACCTCGCAGCCGCTCGCCATCGCACTCACAGGCGTCAAAAAACTCGCGCCGCAGGCCACGCTCACCACGATGAGCGGCAAAACGCCCAACGCGACCAACAGCATCACGCGCCCTGACGCGGTGGTTCCGGTCACGCACACAGTCTCTGTCGCGGGTTCGAAGTTCACCCAGACTTTCGCGCCCTACTCGGTCAACGTTATGGAACTGAGCTACTAGGTTTAACCGGCCATCGCTTCGGAACCGGACACTCAAGTCGTCCGTGCGCCTCACCGCATCACGTCGCTTCCCGTCTCCGCGCAACTCGGGTAAAGTAAATTCATCGTGATTATCGATTTCGCCAGGCGCGCGCACGACCATAACTGGGAGATGGATCCCATCACGCGCTCCCTGCTCGACACAGATTTTTACAAGCTCCTCATGCTCCAGTTCATCTGGAAAAACTTCCCGCGCACCCGCGCCACCTTCACTCTCATCAATCGCACAACCTCGGTGCGCCTCGGCGAAATGGTCAACGTGGCGCAGCTTCAGGAGCAACTTGAAGCCACGCGCAACCTCCGCTTCCGCAAATCGGAGCTCGTCTGGCTTGCCGGCAACACGTTCTTTGGCCGCCGCGGCATCTTCGAGCCCGCGTTCCTCGATTGGCTCGAGCACGACTTCCAGCTCTCCGAATACGAGCTCTCCATCCACGATGGCCAATTGCAGATTCGCTTTGAGGGGCTATGGTCCGGAACCTCGATGTGGGAGATCTACGCGCTTTCTGAAATCGGCGAACTGAAGACGCGTGCCGCGCTCAAACCCTTAAGCGAGCTGGAGCTCGACATTCTTTATGCGCGCGCCAAGACCCGCCTTTGGGAAAAAATGGAGCGCCTGCGCGGAATTCCCGGCCTCAGCATCAGCGACTTCGGCACGCGCCGCAGGCACAGTTTTCTCTGGCACGAGTACGTCGTTAACTCCATGCGCGACACAGTCGGCGAGTGCTTCTCCGGAACCTCCAACGCATATCTCGCCTACAAGCACGATCTTGAAGCCATCGGCACCAACGGCCACGAGCTGCCCATGGCCATGGCCGCACTTGCCCGCGACGACGAAGAGCTGCGCAATTCCCAGTACGCGCTGCTCGAACTCTGGCAGCGCAGCTACCAGGGCGAGTTGCTCATTCTGCTTCCTGACACCTTCGGCACCACGCAATTTCTGCGCGGCGCTCCTGATTGGGTTGCCAACTGGACGGGCCAGCGCATCGACAGCAAAGATGCCTATGTCGCCGGCGACGAATACATCGCATGGCTTGAGCGCCACGGCCGCGATCCGCGCCAGAAGCGGCTCATCGCCAGCGACGCCCTCGACGTCGAGCAGATTCTCGGCCTTCACGCTTACTTCGCCGGAACGCTGCTTAACGGCGCCTCGCCCGACGACTTCCGCTCCGCCGACGACTTTCACGATCGGCGTCGCTGGATTCCCGAGCGCCGCATCCGTTTCAGCGCTGGCTGGGGAACCCTCCTAACCAATGACTTCCGCGGCTGCAATCCTCAGGGCAACGACGGCTTTAACCCCGTCGGCCTCGTGTGCAAGCTCACTGAGGTCGACGGCAGGCCCGCGGTCAAGCTCTCTGACAATTTCTCGAAAGCCTTGGGCGATCCCAAGGAAGCCGAACGCTACCGGCGCGTCTTCGGCGTCGCCGGCGTGGCTGACGTTCCTGTGCTGACGTGATTCCTCCAAGCTCGTTCGCAGCACAGCTTCGGCAAGAGCTCACCCTGCGCAGCCGCATCTACGCGCGCGGGCGCGCGCATGTTGAGAGCTACGGAAGCGCGCCGGTGATCGTGTTTGAGCCGGAATGCGGCCTCCACGGGAATTTTTTTGATCCTGCCTTCACCGCGATCGCCGCGAACCCCGACTGGATGCGCCGCTTCGACAAAGTTCATGCCCAGGCGGCGCGCTCGCTGCCCAAACCGCAACTCGACCCAGCCCGGCGCTGGCGCGAGCTCGACTCCTCCATGAGTTCCGACGCCCTGCTGATGAACATTTTCTGCACGCCCGGCATCGCCGACTCGCCGGCTGTGCGCGATGCGCTGGGCGTCGACGCCGAGGCCGCTCCCATCTTTGGCTGGAAAGCGCGCGTGCCACTCGCGAACGGCCGTTTCGACCGCACTGAGGTCGATATGCGCTTTGGTTCTCTGCTGGTCGAAGCTAAACTTACCGAGGCGGGCTTCCAGACGCGCGCCGCCGCCATCGTCGAAGCTTATCGCGATTTCGACGCTGTCTTCGACCGCGATCGCCTCCCGCGTGTCGAGATCGCCACATCGCGCTGGATGCGGGCCAGCGAATTTCCTGAGAACAATTCGCAGGAATTCGAAAGCGTCATTGCCGATCCCGCACTCGTCTCCAGTCTGGTCTCCAATATCGACACAATCTTTCGTCCTACCGGCGAGCCCGGCTACGCCGGCTATCAACTCATCCGCAGTGTGTTAGCCGCATTCGCGGCAGAGTGCAGCTTCTGCGTCATCCACGACGAGCGCCGCCCCGATCTGCGCGAGCAATGGTTCGAAGTTATGGCCGCAATCAAGAGCGCCGCGTTGCGCGTGCGCATGAAGGTCCTTACCTGGCAGGAGCTCACCGCGCTGCTTCCCGAATTCCTCCAGGAGTTCCTCGACGTGAAGTACGGCATCGTCGCGCCGGGCCAGACGCCTTCTCCCATCGGCGAGCCGAGGGAGCTTGCCGACTGATCGGCTTCACTGCTCTTACAGCCCCAGAATCTTTCGGTTGCTCTCCGCATCCGCGCCGGCGCCCGCAAAATCGTCGAACGCCCGATCCGTCACGCGAATGATCTGCTCGCGCACGAACTTCGCGCCCTCCGCCGCGCCATCTTCCGGATGCTTGATGCAGCACTCCCACTCCACCACAGCCCAGCCCGGATAGTCGTACTGAGCCATCTTGCTGAAGATCTGCCGGAAATCGATCTCCCCATCGCCGAGCGATCGAAAGCGCCCCGGACGGTCGATCCAGTCCTGATAGCCGCCATAAACCCCCGACCGCCCGCTCGTCCTGAACTCCGCGTCCTTCACGTGGAACGCCCGAACACGCTCGCGATAAATATCCAGAAAAGCCAGATAATCCATCTGCTGCAGCACCATGTGGCTTGGGTCATACAGAATGTTCGCGCGCGGATGGTCGCCCACCGCGTCGAGAAACCGCTCGAAGGTCGCGCCGTCGTGCAGATCCTCGCCGGGGTGCAGCTCAAAGCACACGTCCACGCCCGCATCGTCGAACGCATTCAGAATCGGCAGCCACCGCCGCCCCAACTCCTTGAACGCCTCGTCGATCAGTCCCGCCGGCCGCTGCGGCCATGGATAGAAAAACGGCCACGCCAGTGCGCCGGAAAACGTTGCGTGCGCCTTCAGTCCCAGGTTCCTGCTTGCCTTCGCCGCCCACCCCAACTGCTCCACGCCCCACGCGGTCCGTGCTTTTGAATTCCCTGCGAGTTCCGGCGGCGCAAAGCCGTCGAGCAGTGTGTCAAACGCCGGATGGCTCGCCACCAGTTGCCCCTGCAAGTGCGTTGAAAGCTCCGTCACCGCGAGGCCCGCACCCGCGGCAACGCCATTCACCTCGTCGCAATACGTCTGGCTCTCGGCGGCGCGTTCCAGGTCGAAGAGCCTCCGGTCCCAGCTCGGAATCTGGATTCCAACGTAGCCGTGACCCGCCGCCCACGTCGCCATGCCCTCAAGCGTGTTGTAGGGCGCCTCATCCCCCGCAAAT
>JBEKWT010000309.1:0-4104 GCA_049512795.1 Occallatibacter sp. | reverse complement strand
CCAGAGATCGATGCGCGCTTTGAGCGGCTGGCCGAAGAGCGGATCGCCGCGGATCCGGCGCGCTCTTATGTATGGTTGCCGCTGGGCCGCGTGGCCGACATGTGGCTGCGCCCGCGCGTGGAAAACCTGCCCATCGACCTGGATTGGTGGGTCTACGCGCACCATCACGCGGAAACGGAGTTCAGTTGGGGCTACGCGGGGTTGAATGCGCTTTATGTGATTCTGGGAATTGCCGGCCTGTGTTTGCGACCACGCTTCTGGGGCGCGCTAATGGCTTATATGCTGCTGCGCAGCGTGTTGCTGCTGACCGTGGAAGCGCCGGAGACACGTTACACGCTGGAATGTTTTCCCATGCTGTTTGCGGGCGGCGGGATCGCGGTAGCGCGGGTTGCCGAGAGGGTTTATTTGTCGAAGCTGAAGGCGTTTGGGGGCAAGGGCTGATTGATTTTGATGTTGGTGTAGTGGCCGACCCAGGATTGTCCCTCACCTTCATCGAAGATCACCTTGAGGCTGACAGCCCGAGCCGAGTCCATCCAGGCGGTGACCTTGATGATGTTCTTGCGGACTGCCGGATCTTTGGCGACCAGCTCCAGTTTGTCCGTCACAACGCCGTCGATCTTCTCTGTGCCGAGGTATTTAATGTCCCATTTTTCGGCAAGCTGGCTGCCGCTGGCGCCGAATCCCAGCGTCACATAGCTCTCGTATTTTCCCGCCTGGGTGTAGGTCTTGGCATCGGACTCTTTCCCGGTTTCCGAGATGCGGAAAACTCCGCGCGAGAATATATAAATCTTGTCACTCGGATGATTGTTGTGCTCGGTGAGATGACCTGCCATCTGGAAGGTTGTTCCGCTGCGCTGATAGTACGCGGTGCCCTGCTGCACATCCGTGTCGGGAATCGGATCGGTCTGGATGGTGTCGAATTCGACGGTGGCGGTGGTGGTGTGAAAATCTTTGGCGGCGACGTCAAGCTTTGCGAGGACACTGGCAAGGTTGTCGGCACGCGCCGGCTGGTTCGGCAGCAAAGCCATCAAAAGAACCGCAGAAAAGGCGAACTTTACAGTTCGATGCATGATTTTCCTTTGTTTATTTGACTCGAGTTCCGGGGCTGAGGATTCGTGAATCGAGGTTAACGATGCGCCCAGACCTTCCAGACAAGATTTCCCTGAGTGTCGGTGGCGGTTTCCCAATGCTCGACATAGACGTCGTCTCCGGTGACGGGCTCGACGGCTTTGCGCAGGATCCTCTTCACTTCAAAATACGAAGCGCCCGAGGGAATGTTCACATCGGAGGCCTGCACGGTGATGATGACGCCGCGGCCGCTGCCGACAACCTGGAAAGGATGACCGGTGGCGGCAAATGACGATGGCTTGGCTCCAAAGTCCCAAAGGTGCGGAGTGATGAAGATGAAGAGCAGAATCAGCGTGACCATGATGTCGTAATGAAACGACCCGCGGGGATAGGTCCAGTAGAAATAGCTGCTCAGGATCTGCTTGAAGCCGCGTTTGGGTTGAGCGACGCCGCTGTCTGAAGTGGAAGATTCCATTATGACTCCCTGACAATTCTATCCATTCCACCCATGTAGGTACGGAGGGATTCAGGAATGAGCACGGAGCCATCAGCCTGCTGGTAGTTTTCGAGGATCGCCAGCCAGGTGCGGCCGACGGCCAGGCCGCTGCCGTTGATTGTGTGCACAAACTCGGGCTTGGCCTTGGCGCCCTGCACGGCAGCCGGCCGGTAGCGGATGTTGGCGCGGCGCGCCTGAAAGGCGTCGAAGTTTGAGCAGGAAGAAATTTCACGATAGAGATTCTGGCCGGGCAGCCAGACCTCGAGATCGTAAGTTTTTGCAGAGGAGAAGCCGGTGTCGCCGGTGCAAAGAAGGACGCGGCGATACGGCAGGCCGAGCGTTTCGAGAATCTCTTCAGCATCGCGCGTGAGGCGCTCGTGCAGCGGATCGGATTCGTCGGGGCGGGTGAACTTGACCAGCTCAACCTTTTGGAACTGGTGCTGGCGGATGATGCCGCGCGTGTCTTTGCCGGCCGCGCCAGCCTCGGCGCGGAAGCACGGCGTATACGCCGTGAAGGAGATGGGCAGGCGAGCTTCATCGAGAATCTCGTCGCGATAGAGATTGGTGACGGGGACTTCGGCTGTTGGGATCAGCCAATGGTCGCTGTCTTTATAGTCGCCGCGCGTGGCCGCATCAACGTCGGCATCGGAACAGCGGAAGAGATCTTCGGCAAACTTTGGCAATTGGCCGGTGCCGAAGAGCGATTTGGAGTTGACCATGAAGGGCGGAAGCACTTCGGTGTAGCCGTGCTTGCTCGTGTGCAAGTCGAGCATGAAGCTGATGAGGGCGCGCTCGAGGCGTGCGCCAGCGCCGATGTAAACGGCAAAGCGAGCGCCGCTTAGCTTGGCCGCGCGCTCGAGATCGAGAATTCCGAGGGCTTCGCCTATCTCCCAGTGAGGCTTGGGCGCGAAGTCGAATTTCCGCGGCTCGCCCCAGGTTTTGACGGTTTTGTTGTCGGCTTCGGAGATGCCGATGGGGACTTCATCGCGGGTAAGGTTGGGAACGCGGGCGAGAGATTGACGCAACTGCTCGTCGAGATCGACGGCGGTTTTGTCCAATTCGTCGAGTTTCTCTTTCAGGGCGCGCGTCTCTTCCATGACGGCCGCCGCTTCGTCGTTCTTACCGGCCTTCTTGAGTGCGCCCACCTGCTGGCTGAGCTCGTTGCGGCGGGCCTTGCACTGCTCGGCGAGAGTGATGGCTTCGCGGCGGCTCTTGTCGAGAGCGCGAAAATCGCCCAGCAGTAAGGCGGGGTCGGCTCCACGGGCGCGCAACTTTTCTTCAACCAACTCCAGGTTGGCACGAACGAATCCTAAGTCGAGCATGTCTCCATTAGTTTACTCGGGCGCCTTCGTCGCGGCCTGTACATCTGGCTCCGCCGGACCAGCCTCGGTTTGCTCCGTCCAGCCGGGCAGGGTCTGGTCGCCAGTGATGAGGCGCGCGCCGCGCGTGAAGGTGAAGTAGGTCCAGGCCCACTCCGCCATGACTGAGATCCGGTTGCGGAAGCCGATGAGAAAGAATATGTGGACGGTGACCCAGGTAAACCACGCGGGAAAGCCGCTCATGTGCGCCTTGAAGGGCCACTCGACCTTGGCGACGGCAGACATGCGGCCGATGGTGGCCATGTCGCCTTTGTCGAAGTAGCGGAAAGCAGGGCGCGGTTTGCCGGCGAGGTCGGCGGCGATCATTTTGGCGAAGTGATCGCCCATCTGTATTGCGGGCTGGGCGACGCCGGGGATCTGATGGCCGTCCTGCTCGAAGTGAGCCAGGTCGCCGAGGACGAAGACCTGCGGCAGGCCGGCTGGGTTGAGCTTGTCGTCGACGATGACGCAGCCACGGCGGTCGAATTTGACTTCGGGGTTGACGTTGGGCGGCGCGCCCAGCATCTTACCAAGCGGCGAGGCCAGTACGCCGGCGGCCCAGAGAGTGACGGCGGCCTCGGTACGCAGGCCGTTGGCTTCAACCCATCCGGGGCCGACACCGGTCACCTGCGTTTTGGTGTGTACTTCGACGCCCAGCCGCTTGAGAGTGGCTTCGGCTTTGGCTGAAAGATCCGCGGGATAGGCGGCCAGCACTCGCGGCCCGCTGTCGAGGAGAAGCACGCGGCTCTTGGCAGGATCGATGTGGCGAAAGTCGTGGCGCATGTAGAGCTGTGCAATGTCGCTGACGGCGCCGGCCAGCTCAACGCCTGTGGGTCCGGCGCCGATGACGACGAAGTTGAGCGGAGGGTGCCAGCCCTGCTCAACCATCTGGCGCTCGGCCAGCTCGAAGGCAAGCAACACGCGACGGCGAATCTCGATAGCGTCTTCGATGGTCTTGAGGCCGGGCGCGAGGGGCTCCCATTGGTCGTGGCCGAAGTAGGAGTGAGTGGCGCCGGTAGCCAGAACGAGGTAGTCGTAGTCGAGGCTCGCCCCGCTGGCCATGGCGATGTGCTGAGCGGAGGTATCGATGCCGACAACTTCATCCATGAGCACTTGAGTATTGCGCTGATGGCGCAGGATGGAGCGGATGGGCTGAGCGATGTCGGCCGGGGAAAGCACGGC
>JBEKWT010000308.1:0-4105 GCA_049512795.1 Occallatibacter sp. | reverse complement strand
CCGACTGGGCCGACTTAAGATGGCCTGATTTCTATGTCGGCTACGATCGCGCCGACAACTTCGCGTCTCACGGCGGCGAAATCTGGCACAAGCGCCCGACGTACCTAAGCAGTTAGCCGAAGGCTTGTTCCGAAGGATTCAGGAATTGCTAAGGTTCGACCGACGGTTGCCTGTGACTTCAGGTTGAGAAAAGCACAATGTTGTTGAGGGCCGCTTCGAGTCGAGTTACAGTTGTGTCTTAAGGGCTACAGGGATGGATTCCGAATCGAAGAGCGAACTCGAATCGCCAAATAGAATGCCGGACCTCCCGCAGGCGGTATCCGCGCCACTTACCCGCGCCGCGATCTTTTTAGTCGTAACGCTCAACCCCGGTTCCGATGTTCACGCCACGCTGCGCTCCTTCTGCGGTGATTTCGCCAAGTTGTTTCGCGCCATAGAATTTCGCGATTTGGAAGGAGGACTCTCCTGCGTCATGGGGATCGGGAGCGACGCGTGGGATCGCATCTTCGGGTCACCGCGGCCGGCAGAATTGCACAAGTTCCGGGAGATTCGCGGCGGAGAACGCCATGCGGTTTCGACGCCGGGCGACCTGCTGTTCCATATTCGAGCCAAGCGCATGGACCTTTGCTTCGAAATGGCCACGCAGATTATGGCTCGCATCGGAAATGCCGTTTCGCCGGTCGACGAAGTGCAAGGCTTCCGTTATTTCGATGACCGCGATCTGATGGGTTTCGTCGACGGGACCGAGAATCCCAGAGGAGCGGCCGCAACCGCCGCGGTTCTCATCGGTGACGAAGATGCAAGCTTTGCCGGCGGCAGCTATGTCATCGTGCAGAAGTACCTGCACAACCTTGAAGCATGGAATGCTCTCTCGACGGAGGCGCAAGAGCGTATCATCGGCCGCGCCAAGCTTTCCGACATTGAATTGGACGACTCTATCAAACCAACATCAGCGCACAATGCGCTCACTACCATAGTTGAGGATGGGGTAGAGATAAAGATTCTGCGTGACAACATGCCCTTCGGCCGCCCCTCGCATGGCGAATTTGGCACTTATTTCATCGGCTACAGCCGTTCTCCCCGCACCATCGAGCAGATGCTGGAAAACATGTTTGTCGGCAGGCCGCCCGGTAACTACGACCGCATACTTGACTTCAGCCGGGCTGTCACTGGAAACCTATTCTTTGTGCCATCGGCGACTTTTCTGGAGAACGCAACTGAAGACCAGCCCAAAGTTGCGGTACCCTCGGCGTCAGTGATGGACGAAACCGGTTCATCCATTCCATCGGCGCGCGACGGTTCGCTTCGCATCGGATCCCTTAAAGGAGAAAAACGACATGAATAATCTCCATCGCGACCTTGCTCCCATTTCCGACTTGGCCTGGGCGCAGATTGAAGACGAAACGTCGCGGACCCTCAAGCGCTACCTCGCCGGGCGGCGGGTCGTCGACGTGAAGGGGCCGGCCGGCACAGGCCTGTCTGCTGTTGGTACCGGGCACCTGCGGGCGATCGCCGCCCCAGCGAAAGGCATCGTCGCAAGGCAACGCGAAGTAAAGGCGCTGGTCGAGCTGCGCGTTCCATTCGAGTTGGATCGCCATGCAATCGACGATGTCGAGCGTGGTGCGGATGATTCCAACTGGCAACCCGCGAAAGACGCCGCACGACAGCTTGCCTTTGCCGAAGACGGAGCGATTTTCGAGGGTTATGCCGCCGCCGGCCTTGAGGGAATTCGTAAAGGGACCAGCAATCCAATCATGGTTCTCCCGGTCGACGTGCGTCAGTACCCGGAGGCAATCGCGCAGGGTCTAAGCAGACTGCGTCTGGTAGGTGTCAACGGCCCCTACTCCGTGCTACTCGGAGCCGATGCTTACACAGCACTGGCTGAGACCAGCGACCACGGATATCCGGTGCTGGAGCATGTCAAGCGGCTCGTCGACGAGCAGATCATCTGGGCGCCTGCCATTGCCGGCGCTTTTGTGCTGACTACACGTGGCGGTGACTTCGAGCTGCACATTGGCCAGGACGCCTCCATCGGCTATCTCAGCCATACCGATACGTCTGTCCGCTTGTATCTTCAGGAGACTTTCACTTTTCTGCTACTCACTGAGGAAGCCGCAGTGGCGCTCGCTCCTCCCCAGAAGTCAAAGAAGGTTTGAACGATGCGAGCCGCAGAAGTGCGGGAATTGCCGCTGCCGCCCTAAAAGTTGCCGGCATTTTCGTGTCCCTGATCCGGCTCGTTTCGCGCGATCTGTGCCATCCTTAGCTGTTGATTCTTGAGAAGAAGCTCACACACATACTGTTGCAACATCTCCAGGTGGCCCTGCCAATTCTCTTCGATGCTTCGCATCCATTCTTCATGCGCGTGTCTTTCAGTGAGTGCTCCGTTCGTGGTTTGTTTGAGCGCGATGGTTCCGGAATTCGATTGAGCGAAATGCTCCTGACGCATCTGACGAGCCATGACACTTCCAATGCGGATGGTTGCGGTTGACATAACGACGGATCTCCTTTTGCGCCAGCCGAAAGATTCATGTGACGCACCCTGCAGTGCTCGGGTCTGATTCGTTCGAATGCGCCGCACAGTTGCCATTACGCCAGAAGAGTCGGGGTGAATCTATTGGACAAAGGTATCGATTGATGCTTTGGTCTCAATCGGTCGAGTCCCTTGGTGCGCCAGATTATGTAGCCAGACGAATTGCCTGTGGCCGCAACGGGAATATGCTTCTTTCGCACCCCGCGCAAGGTGTACAGAGGGTTTGTTGGCCGCGCAGATTGTAACCTACACTTAACCGACCGAGGCTTTATTCGGGTACCCCGGCTGTAAATGGGGGTATGATGGATGGACGATTAGTGGCCGGCGCGCTTCCCTTCTGATTTGCGCCCAGAACTCTCCCCCGGGCCAATTCAGACCGCCCCGCCGCCATGATCGAAATCGGCTCATTCCAAGTGAATGGATTGCCAGCGGGAGGCCCACTTAGCAGGCGTCCTGGAATGCATTTCGCCTTTTACGCGATCAAGATCCTTGTTCGAGCAGAGCTTTACGGAGGGATCGGAAATGACCGGGACAGCGTTACCAATTTCTTTGGCAGGCTCTCAAATTGGCGCAGTTCGCCATATCTGGGCGCTCTTCTCGAGTGATGACGAAGAATATCGAGTGTTGCTTCCGTTCATTAAAGAAGGACTTGAGCACGGGGACAAGGCCATTCATGTCGTCAATCCCCAACAGCGGGATGAGCATCTGCGCCGGCTGGCTACCGCTGGAATCGACTCGGCGGCTGCTCAGCAGGCCGGGCAGTTGGAAATCAAGATCAACACCGAAGCCTATCTTCGCGATGGCGAGTTCGATCAGGACCGGATGCTCGAGACATTCGAGCAACTTGCTTCCGGAAATGCGCCGGGAGGGTTTCCGCTCAGTCGTATCGTGTGCCGAATGGATTGGGTGGTTGGCGACAAGGCCCGGCTAGAGAACGTGATTGAATTTGAATCGCGCGTTAATGACGTCTGGAGCCGGCACGACGACGCCGTCATCTGCACCTACCATCTCTCCCAATTCAGAGGCGATGCGATCATCGATATTCTCCGCACGCATCCCCTGGTCATCATTGGCGGCTTCCTGCAGCAGAATCCATTCTTCACACCACCACAGGAATTCCTCACGGAATATCGCGCCAGGCGGAAGGACCCCGGGAGCCTGCCCAACCAGGAGTCATGAAATGGCATTCAACGATTCTGCAGAGGAGTTGAAGTACCTTCAGCGCTCAATGAGCGATCTGGTCAGCGTGCTGGCACTCCCTGCGGTTTGGAGCGGGCAAGAGCCACGCAAAATCGTGACGACCTTCCACGATGCTCTGATGGCCACGCTGAATCTGGATTTTCTCTATACGCGTGCGAGGATCGAGAGCGAGGGAGAGCCGATCGAAGTATTAAGGACCGCGCCGCATTACTCGGCGAAACAGAATGAGGAAACGATCCGCCACGCCCTCAATGAGCGATTCGGAGATGACCCGCAGAAGTGGCCGGCATCGGTGCGCAGCCATCCCGGCGGGCAAGAGATTTCGCTTTTATCAATGCAATTGGGAATCGACGGCGAAATTGGAATGGTTGTAGC
>JBEKWT010000307.1:0-4111 GCA_049512795.1 Occallatibacter sp. | reverse complement strand
TACAGATCCAGGGCCCCCGGGCCATTGACGGCCAGAAGGACGCAGGCGAAGACGGCGCACCACAGCGCAGTGGCCCGCAATCCCTTCCAGTCGCCCCAGGCAATCAACGGAATCAGAACGATGAGAGGCGTGAGTTTGATTGCGGCCGCCAGCGCGAAGAATAGTCCTGCGCTGTACTTGTTCCCGCGCACATAATAGTTAATTCCACAAACCATCAATAGAAGAAGAAGGATGGGAACCTGGCCGGAAATCAGGCAATCCACAGTCGGAGTGGAGACAAAGAGGTAGACAATGAAAGGCACAACATATCTTGAAAGTTCCTGGCCGGGCGTGCGCACAAAAATGATACCCGCAGCTACTAAAGCGGCGATGTTCAGTACATACCATGCATGGAGTGCTGTAGAAACAGAAACGAAAGTGAACGGCACAAAAAGATCGGCGAGCGTGGGTGGATAAACGTAGGCATAAACATTGGGAACCCCGTGTGCATTCGCCGTCCGCGCAAAAATTGAATTGGGGTAAGGCGACGCCTCAGTCGGGTCTGTATCGTTTCCAATTTCCGAATAGATGGCGCCGCTCGAATGATCGCGCACCATCCAGGCCGCGGCGTAATAACACTTGAAGTCCAAACCTATCCCGCCATGGTTGAAAGCCTCCGCAAGCGGAATGTATGCCGCCCGAACCATCATCAACGCGAGCAAAGCGACGGTCACCAGGGTCGCAAGCCTGCGCACGCTCATGGCGGGTCGGATCGGGTCTTGCATACATCGAAAGGATACCGCAGGTACTCGATGCTCTACGCCGCTTTGTAGCCTGGGCTCAAGTGTGCGCATGCTAGAATGCCCCCAATCATTTATGCGGCGCGAGCGAGTTTTGTGCGTGCTCTTCAGCAAGATGTGGTTGCGTCTATGTCCGTAACATAAAAGCCTATGAGCCAAGCTCAACTGGAAGCGCGGATCGGCGCACAAATCGCAAGCGCGAGTAAAACGCGGGCATTCTTTTTCGGCCTGCTCTTGCTTTGTGCCTGCACTCTAATGTATGAAGTCATCCTTACTCGTCTGCTCAGTGTCGTTTCGTGGTATTACCTCGCGTTTGTTTCCGTTTCGATGGCCATGTTTGGGATGACAGCCGGCGCGCTCGTAGTCCAACTGCGCCCAGAGTTCTTCTTTGGTGACATGCTGCCGATGCGGTTGTATCAGGCCGCTTTGGCCATGGCCGCTTCCATGCCGGTGGTCTTGATGATCATGCTGGCTATCCCAGTGGGCATATCGCGGGCCGTGCAATCAGGGGTCTCATTCCTGCTGTTTTCAAGCGTCGTTGCCGTGCCATTCTTCTTTTCCGGCGTGGCAGTGTGCATAGCGCTCACCAAAATTTCGTTGCCCAGGGGCCGTGTGTACTTTGTCGATCTCACAGGCGCGGGTCTGGGTTGTCTGGGCGCTGTTGGATTGCTGAGCATATTCGACGCGCCAAGTGCGATATTCGCGATCTCGGCCCTCCTGTTTCTGAGCGCGGCAGCCTTTGCTGTCCACGCTCAACGACCCCGTTTACGTGCGAACTGCCAGATCGCTGCGGCATCGATGCTGGCCGTAGCATGTCTCAACGCGTCAACCGTGCACGGGATTCAGCCTGTTTGGTCGAAAGGCGCAATTGACACCCGCAGTCACATCTTCGCCGAAGTGTGGAACTCAATTTCCAGGGTGCGCATTTACGAATCGGCGCCTGGCGAACCACATATGTGGGGGCCTAGCTCTCAAATGCCCGCATTCCAGGTCGATGAGATGACTTTGGACATCGACAATGACGCGGCAACCAACCTGTTGCACTTTAATGGCGACCTCTCCACTCTGCAGTTCCTGCGTTATGACGTCACTTCGATCGGAGCCGAAATCCGCCACGGCGGCACGGCGGCGATTATTGGTGTGGGTGGCGGCCGCGACGTCCTCAACTGCGCCGCAAACGGCTTCACGCGCATCGTGGGAATTGAGGTAAACAGCGCGATTGTAAAGCTGACGTCCCGGCGGCTGGATTCGTACTCCGGATTCTCAAAAATCCCAGGTTTTGCTTTGTATAACGATGAGGGGCGCAACTTCCTCGCCCGCTCAGACGAGCGATTCGACGTGATCCAGGCGTCGCTGGTCGACACCTGGGCTGCTACCACTGCCGGCGCCATGACTCTTTCGGAAAACTCGCTTTATACGGTCGACGGCTGGCGCGTGTTCTATGATCACCTGAAACCCGGTGGCGTCATCACTTTCAGCCGCTGGTACGACGGTCCCCAGAACAACCAGACTTACCGTCTGTTCTCGGTTGCCTGGGCCATGTTGCTTTCCGAAGGCGTTGCGGACCCTTCACGACACCTTGCCTTGATTCAATCTGGCGAGATCGCGACCTTGCTTGCCAGCAATCAGCCGTTCAGCTCCGATGATATCGGCGCCCTGAAAAAAATCTCCGCCGAAATGGAGTTCATGCCGCTCTTCCTGCCTGGAGAGCCTGTCACCATTCCCGAACTTCGCCGTGTATCCGAATCCAGAACATTGGCGGACATGGCTCGGTTGCAGGACGAAAATGGAGCGGACTACTCGCCAACATTTGACAACTCTCCGTATTTTTTTAATTCCGTCCATATCCGCGCGCTGCCCAAATTCCTCTCTCACGACGGGCCCGCGTCGAATCTACAGGCTGACCTGTGTCTGTTTGCCTTTTTCCTGTCGGCGATTGTCCTGGTCATCGTCGTCATCGCCCTGCCCGCGTGGATCGCCTTAAGGCAACCGAGCGAAAGAAGTCCCGCGCCGAAAGGAGCCATCGCCTATTTCGTCAGCATTGGATTGGGCTTCATGTGCGTTGAACTCGGCATGATGCAACAACTATCCATCTTCCTCGGCCCCCCGGTATACTCCATGGTTGTCGTGCTCGCCGGCTTGATTCTTTCGGCGGGCATTGGGAGTTTTGTTTCGGATCGCTGGCCGGCAAGCGCTAAGTGGCAACTCAGGATTTTGCCGGCTGCGTGCGCCGCGCTAGTGGTTTTGTATTTCGCGCTAGTCCTGCCCGTCATACACACTTATACCGCGGCGCTGTTGTGGCAGAGAGTTCTGATCTGCCTGGCGCTGATCACCCCTCCCGGCTTCTTGTTGGGCTTTTGTTTTCCCATCGGCCTGCGTTGGATGGCGGCGATCCACCAGGAACACAATCTGCCCTGGATGTGGGCGCTGAACGGCGCTGCAGGTACGCTGGGCAGCTTTGTCGCCATGCTTATCTCCATGGAGACCAGCATTGGAACCTGCGTGCTGACGGCAGCGGCTTTCTATTTGCTTGCTGCTCTGGTGCCTCTGCCTCGGCGGGTGGCGATGAATTGAGAAGGCTGAAGCTGGTGAACACTGAAACCGGGAACTCGGATCGTTCATCGGAACGTGGAGAAATGGAACCTTCAATCGACAATGACCGCGCAGAGACTGCCCTTGGAGCGGGCAGAGCTCTTGTGTTGTGGTCACTCTTCTTCCTGATTTCCTTCGGACTCGGTTATCCGACTCTCAACCGGTATGACGCAAGGGAGCTAGGTCCCGACTGGGTGAGTTACTACAACATGGTCCTTCATCAGGATGGGCCGAACGACATTCCATTCGGCTACAGGGTGCTTGTGCCCGAGATCGCGAGGCCCTTCTATCTCCTTGCCAAGGGAAGAGTCGGCTCATGGAATCCGGTCTTCTTTGGGCTGTTGATGTCGAATTGCCTGTTTTGCGCTACCGCCGCGTTCTTGTTTCTGTTGATCGGACTCCGCGTGCTGCGCGATTTACCCATCGCGCTTCTCGGTTGCACGCTCTATCTGCTCAACTGGGTTGTTCCCAATTTGTTCCTATCGGGCCTTGTGGATTCGTCGGAAGCATGTCTCATGATGGCCATTACCTGGGCGTTGTTTTCAAGGAGATGGTGGTTGCTTCCTCTCATTGGCATTCCAGGCGGATTTGCCAAGCAGAGTTTCATGCTGTTTTCCGCACTCTTCGCGGCAACTTGGTGGTTTACCTCGAAGAGGGCCGACAGGACGTATCCGCAGCTCTTTTGGGTAGCGGCTCTTGGGGGCGCCAGTGCGGCATCAGTGGTGCTGGCGCATCGGATC
>JBEKWT010000306.1:0-4128 GCA_049512795.1 Occallatibacter sp. | reverse complement strand
ATCTGCGCAGTTGGATGGGCCACAAGGGCTTGATGGGCTAATTGGCTCTGCCCGAATCGGACCGGGAGCGTAGAAAGAGCCTATGATTGCGAGTTGGGCAGCCCGGGCGCTCAGGCCGACAACTCTAGAACGCATGTCGCTCGCGCTCGCCGCATAGGGAGCTCGAATGAACAAGTCACTGCTTTGCGCAATTTTTGCCGTGTTCGGCAGCGGTGCGGCACTGGCCGCGCCGCAGCTCGCCGTAGCGCCGCCCACTTCCAATGCAGCCGACCAGGCCGAGGCGGTGAATGGCAGCAACGCCTTCGCCGTCGACCTCTACGCGCAGCTTCGCACGCAACCGGGCAATCTCTTCCTTTCGCCGGAGAGCATTTCAACGGCATTTGGCATGGCCTACGCCGGCGCGAACGGCCAAACGGCGACGGAGATGCAGCACGTTTTCCACTTCACGCTTCCGCCGGACAGGCTGCACCCGGCGATGGGTGCTCTGCTTGCGGAAATGAACGCCCAGCACCAGGACTACGAATTGCGCGTGGCCGACGCGCTATGGGCGCAGCAGGACGCGAGTTTCCTGCCGGATTACCTGAAGCTGGTTCAAACCGATTACGGCGCGGGATTCCGCCCAGTCGACTTCAAGACATCGCCCGATGTTGTGCGAGCCACAATCAATCAATGGATCGCGGACCAGACGAACGACAAGATCCAAGGCCTCCTGGGGCCGGGTTCGGTGACGGCGGCGACGCGGCTGGTCCTGACCAATGCCATCTACTTCAAGGGGACCTGGCTCGATGAGTTCAATGCGACGTCCACGGAGGCCGAGGATTTTCACCTCGCGGCGAAGCAGTCCGTCAAGACGCAGATGATGAATCGCAACGGCGGCTACAGCTACTATGATGGCGGCTCGTTCCAGGAGCTCGAGCTGCCGTATAAGGGCGGGCTCTCGATGGTTGTGTTCCTGCCCAAAGAGATCGGCGGACTGCCCGCGCTGGAGAAGTCGTTCACGGCGGAGAACGCAAGCACGTGGATCAAAAAACTCGCGCCGGTGGAGAAGGTGATCCTGACGCTGCCGCGCTTCACAATGACGCAGCAATTCGAGCTGAGCGGCACGCTCGCGAAGATGGGCATGCCGCAAGCCTTCAGCGCCACAGCGGATTTTTCCGGAATGACCGGCAAGCCCGATTTCGCCATCACGGCGGCAATCCACAAGGCCTACATCGAAGTGAACGAACAGGGCACCGAGGCGGCCGCGGCAACGGCGATCATCATGGTTACGACGGCGATGCAACGGCCGGAGGTCGAGCCTCCGCCGATCGTCTTCGACGCCGACCATCCGTTCCTGTTCCTGATTCGCGACACAGGTTCGGACGCGATTCTGTTTCTGGGGCGCGTAGCCGACCCGACAAAATAGAACCGCCGCCGCCGAGGCGATGGCCCTGGTTGATCAGCGGGAGAGCCGCCCTTACTTGCCGTCCGGCAGCTTTACCAGGCGCGCTTCGAGCAGCGCTTCAATCACTTTGAGTGCTTCAAGCGCCGACTCCGCGACCGGCTCGTCGACCTGGACCACCGCCAGCGCTTTGACGGGCTTGCCCGGAACAGCCGCCCCCCGCTCCCGGCCCAGCGCGAAGTTGGCAATGTTCACTCCCTGCTCGCCGAGGATTGTGCCGATGCGGCCGATGACTCCGGGAACGTCGAGGTTGCGGCAAACCACCAACGTGCCCTCGAGCGGAGCTTCGACATCGATGCCGTCGAAGGCGAGCAGGCGCGGCTGCTCACCGTGAATGACGGTGGCGCTGGCGCGGCTGTCGCCCTGCGCGGTGTGCAGCACCAGCGTGAGCACCGTGGCCGCCCCGCCGCGATAACTTTCTTCCTTCTGCTCGTGCACGCGAATGCCGCGTTCCGCGGCGACGGCGGCCGCGTTGATCCGATTCACGTTTTCAGAGCCCTGCAGCAGACCGGCGATGGCCGCGTTGCGCACAAGCTCTGTCTTGGCGTCAATGAGCGTGCCGCCGTAGACGATGTGAATAGCGTCAATGCCGGAATTTCCGCCGCCTTTGCCCGCCTGGGCCAGAAACGATCCGAGGCGTCCCGCGAGGTCGATATACGGTGCGAGTTGCACGTACTCCTCGCGGCTGAGCGACGGCACGTTTACCGCATTCTGTACTACGCCCAGCTTCAGGTACTCGCAGACCTGATGCGCAATCTGGATGCCAACGGCCTCTTGCGCCTCGGCCGTAGAGCCGGCGACGTGCGGCGAGAGCATCACGTTGTCGAGGTCGAGATACGGCGAGTCCTTTGGCGGCTCGACGGAGAATACGTCTAGCGCCGCACCGGCCACATGGCCATTCTTGAGTGCTGCAGCAAGGTCCGCATCGCAAACCAACTCACCGCGAGCGCAGTTGACAATGCGCACGCCTTTCTTCATGGCGGCGATCGTTTTTGCGTTGATGATTCCTGTGGTCTGCGGCGTGAGCCCGACGTGTAGCGTAAGGTAGTCGGACTTCGAAAAAAGCTCTTCGATAGGAACGAGGGCGATTCCGTTCTCGCGCGCCAGCGCCGGGGAGACAAAAGGATCGGTGCCCACAATCTCCATGCCGAAGCCGCGCGCGCGTTTGGCCACTTCCAGGCCGATGCGGCCGAGGCCCAGAATGCCGAGCGTTTTGGCGCGCAGCTCGGTGCCCTGCAAATTCTTCTTCTCCCACTTGCCTGCGTGCATGGTGGCGTTGGCGGCGGGAACTTTTCGCGCCAGCGCGATCATCAGGCCGATCGTGAGCTCGGCAACGGCAACGGCGTTTGCGCCGGGCGTGTTCATGACCACGATGCCGCGGCGGGTGGCTGCTTCGGCGTCAATGTTGTCCACGCCAACACCGGCGCGGCCAATGACGCGAAGTTTGGGAGCGTGCTCGAGCAGTGCGTCGTCCACCTGCACCGCGCTGCGGACGACCAGCGCGTCGGCATCGGCCAACGCTGCAGGCAATCCTTCGGTTAGCTGGTCGTGCGTCTTGACTTCCCATCCCGGTTCGCCTGCAAACACGGCCAAAGTGGCCGGAGAAACTTTTTCCGCCAGTACGATCTTCATCGCTGCTCCCTTGTCCGCCGTGACGGACCCGCTCGTGTACTCGTCAAAGCGAACGCCCTGCTGCTCGCACAGCAAGTCGAACATGCGCACCACCGCCGCGTGCGGCTTGCCCTCGCCGCGCTCGTATTTGGTGAGCGAGTTGGGATGCACTCCCAGCCGCTCCGCCATTTCGTATTGATAGAGATCGAGCTGCTTGCGCGCGATCAGCAGCTTTTCTCCGAAACTAAGCTCTGTCATGAACCCTCTTCCGCGAGCCAGCGGAGTTGGCGGTGTTAGCGGAGTTAGCGGAGTTAGCGGAGCTAAAAACTTCGTCCACCATTTGTGCTAACCCCGCTAACACGCGCGGAGCGCGGCTAACAACGCTTGCCCCGCTATTCCTTCACCGCTTTCGCGTACACTTCCTGCGCCGCGGCGACGGCCTGGCCGAACTTTACAGGCAGCGCGAGATTGTCCTTGGCGATGTGCTCCATTGCGCCGAGCAACGCGACCGTGTCGAGATAGTCGAAGAAGCCGAGGTGCGCAACGCGAAAGATTTTGCCCTGCATCTCGCCCTGGCCGTTGGCCGCAACCAGCGCAAACTTTGCCTTGAGCGCCTTGACCACCACGCCCGAGTCCATGCCTTCTGGCACTGCAACGGCCGTTGCCGCGGCTGCTGGAGACGTCGGCGCAAAGAGCGTAAAGCCCAGCGCCACGAGTCCCGCGCGCGTGGCCGCCGCGTTCACCTGCGCGTTATCGATCAGCGCGATGCGGCCTTTTTCAAGATCGCCGCCCGCTTGCCCGGCAATGTAGTCGAGTGCCGCGCCCAGAGCCGCGACCAACGCTACGGCCGGCGTGTAGGCGCTTTCGCCCTTGACCGCGTTCTTGCGCTCCTTGCGTAGGTCGAAGTAGTAGCGCGGGTTTTTAGTGGTCTCCATCGCCGCCCAGGCGCGATCGCTGACGCTCAAATAAGCAAGGCCAGGAGGAATCATGACGGCCTTCTGCGAGCCGCCGATGAGCACGTCGATGCCCCAGCCATCGACGTCGAAGTGCGTGGTGCCGAGGCCGGTAATTCCGTC
>JBEKWT010000305.1:0-4192 GCA_049512795.1 Occallatibacter sp. | reverse complement strand
CCGGCAGCACACAGGAGCATAATCCGAAGGTGGGCAATCTACACCAATTCCGAAGCTGCTGTAGCTCGCTCAACGCCGCTATCGAGCGCCCATCAGGCGACTACTATCACGAACTCGTGGCGACGCGTGGCCGTTGTAGATGGGGGAATCTCAAGTCTCCAGAAACGGGCGAGCGAATTCGGACTCAGAGCAGAGGACTGCCAGCCGCTGCGCCTTCAAAGTAATCCACGAAGCCGCGGTATTCGCTCGCAATCTCGGTGACAGCGGTCTCCCGCGAGATCATTTTGTCGCGCCAGTCAACAAGAGGCTGCCAAAAGTCGGTGCGGCCGATAGCGAACCCGATGAAGCCTGGAACGCTGGCTGCCGTTGTCAACCATTTGAGCACCTTTTGTTCGTCCGCACCGCGACCGAGGATGATGCAGCTGACCGAGTCGCGGCCGCCGGCTCGCGCGGTCTCGATGATTCTCTCGCAGTCTTCGCGCCGATCGAGCCCTTCGATCTTCCACACGTCCGGCTCGACCCCTGAACTTTGGAGCTGCTTCAAGGTTTCAACCATCAGCCGGGGCCGAATTTTTGAGTCGTAGGCATTCTTGTCGCCTCCGACCTGATCGAGCTGCGCTTTCTCTGCCGGCACCAACAGCTCAAACATGAACAAGCTGCGACGCGCAGCCTGGAGATAGTCGGAGAGCCGCTTCAAGCGATCTGCCTGACGGCGATTCAGCGCCTGATCTCCCTCAGGGTTGTAGCGAACCAATACTTTCGAGAACGTGGGATGGAAGGCCTCGATGTGCGCGGCAAAGTCGTCGCCGTATTCAAATTCAAACTCGTCTTGCCCGCTCTTTTCGGCTGGACATGCGAAGGTGAAGCCCTTCTCGGCAGCGTCGCGAAGAATGGCAGCACCGAACTGCTCGTCGACCAGGATGGCGCTCTTTTCTTTGGGCACTCCGTTGGCGATGGCTTGCTGAAACCCGTCGTAGATGACCTGCTTGGCCGCGGCGATCTGCGCCGTCTGTTCAGCGGTCAGCGCGCCCTTCCAGCCAAACAATCCCGTCTCAAACGAGCCGCGATGGTCGAAGGGAAGAATGTAAAGAGGTTTCTGATAACCACGAATGTTCATGTTCACCCCTTCAGATTTCTATAGTGACCGATCAATTTACCCCACTTCGCAGAAGGCCATTTTCGTTCAGAAATTTCCTGCTTGTCGATGGCTTCCGCGTGAGCGTCATTGAGATTCTCGGCGAATTGCTTTCTAAGCTACTTTCTTAGATGCGCGCAAATGCCCCGCGACCGAGAGACCCGATCGATGACATTAATCGCGAGGTCAAAACGATTGATCTGCCGGCGAATTCACGCGGCAATGGGATCTCCTGCACCAGTCCGATTCTGTCGATTGACGCGATATAACGACTCTATGGCGGAGAGGGAGGGATTCGAACCCCCGATACCCTTTCGGGTATGCCGGTTTTCAAGACCGGAGCCATCAACCGCTCGGCCACCTCTCCGCGGTCTGCCGGCCCTCTTCGATTGTACGTCGAATTGAGGCGATTCAGGGCATGCCAGCGCCACAAGCCGCCATGTGCATCCGCAGGTACAAAAACAAAAGCGGGAGCACGCGGCTCCCGCTTCCCGCTCATATCCGGCGATTACTGCTTGCCTTCGAGTTCGTCGGCCAGCGCGTTCACCCCATAAATCTTGCGCATGGCCTCGATCATTCCTGCCGAGTGGACCGCGACGGCGCGGTTTTTCGTGCCGTCGTACTCAAAGTCGCCTGCCAGGGATTCGATGTTGCCGTCGAAGATCAGCCCCACAAGTTCGCCGTCGCGGTTCACCACCGGCGAGCCTGAATTGCCGCCGATGATGTCGGCCGTGCACACAAAGTCCATCGGCGTCGCCAGGTCGAGCTTGTCGCGCGCCGCGGCTTCTTTGGGCGTCAAGTCGAACGGCGGCTTGTTGCTGAAGCTGGCCGAGCGATCATAGAGCCCGTAGAACGTGGTGAACGGCGGCGCGATGGTTCCGTTATATGGATAGCCGTCGACCGTGCCGTAGCTCAGGCGCAGCGTAAATGTGGCATCCGGATACGCGTTCTTGCCATACACGGCAAATCGCGCCTTGCCGAGTTTCTCGCCCGCCGCGTCGAACACGCTGTACACCTTGTCGCGCATGTACTCGTAATTCGCTCGCCACACTGGATCGGCACGGCGCGCCGCAACAATCATCGGATCGGTGGAAGCAGCCACCGCGGCTTCGCCGCCATCGAGCAGGCTTTTGCGGACGGCCGGATCGTAAAGCTTTGTCCCGTCAACAAGCGCGTCTACGGCCTTGTCGATGTCGCCCCCTTGAACGATTGCCTGGAGAAATGCGTCATCGCCCCCGAGTTTTTCCTTCGCCAGGTTCAGGGCCGTCTTCATGTAGAGCTTTTCCGTCGATGGGTAAATCTTCGCCGGAGACAGCAGCTCATAGCGGAGCGAGTCAAGCCCCGCTTCGTGAAACTGCGGCAGGCGCTCGCCGTCGGGCTTATTCACCTCCGCGACATACTGCACAATCTCCAAGGCGTCGGTGAAGAGCTCGCTATCCGTGCGCCGGAACAATTGCCTCTTGAACACTGGCTTGGCAAGCTCCACTGCGCGCTCGACCTCGTCCCACGCGTCGCCATATTCCTTCTCGAGCTCCGGATCGGCCTTCACTTTGGTGCGCAGGTCGTCTTCCTCGGCCTGCTTTTTGGCCAGAATGGCCTTGTCTGAAAGCGCCTCCTTGCGGCCCAAATACACTTTCAGGCTGTTCTGCAGGTAAAAGATCTCGCTCTCCACAAGCTGCTCGTTGTCCGCGCTCTGTTTCCCAAATTCCTGCGCCGCGGCAATGCGCCTCTGCAAATACTCAACAACCATCGGACCATGCACTTCGCGCTCCATCATCAACTCTGAAACCGTGTCCTGGCGCAAGGTCGAGCCGGGATGGCCTGAGACGAAGACCAGTTCGCCCGGCGCAGCGCCCCTGGCGCTCCACTTCAAATAGTTATCCGTATGCAGCGGCTTGCCGTTGTCATACACGCGGTATAAGGCCATGTCCAGGTCGTAGCGCGGGTATGTGAAGTTGTCCGGGTCGCCGCCGAAGAACGCCGCCTCCTCTTCGGGTGCGAAAACCAGGCGCACGTCGGTGTATGCCTTATATTGATAGAGCCAGTATTCGCCCCCGTTATAGAAAGTCACAACGTCGGAGCGCAAGCCCGTCTTGTCCTTACTTTCTTTTTCGATGGCCGCCATCTCGGCGTCGCGCGCCTTCAGCGCCTGGGCATCGTCCGTCATGCCTTTGGCCGCTCCCTGCACCCGCGCCGTCACGTCCGCGATGCCCACCAGCACATTGATTTCAAGATCCGGCGACTTCATCTCCTGATCCTGCGTCGGGGCATAGAATCCATCGCGCACGTAATCGTGATCAGCCGTTGAATTCTTCTGCAACTGGAAGCGAGCCACGTGATGGTTCGTCAGCAGCAGGCCGTCAGGGCTGACAAACGAGCCCGATCCGCCGTCGTTCAACCGCACGCTGGAGAGCCGGAGATGATCGAGCCATTCCTGAGTGGGATGAAAGTTATATTTTTCCGCCAACTGTTTGAGCGGCGGGTTGTCGAACGTCCACATGCCCTCTTCGGCACACATTGGCATCACGAGCGCGAAAAGCAGCGCGGGAGTCAGAAATACGGAGCGAAAAGCACGAGTAGTCATAGAATCCTCATCAATTCGCGAGCGCCAAATCGCGCCGCGCGATTAGTTTTGTGGCAGCACCAGCACTTCCACACCGGAGGCTGCGTCCTTTTGGTGGAAAACCGTTTCGGTGGCCTTCTTGAAGTCCTCCGGCTTGGCAAAGGGAATGTCGGTGAAGGTTTGCGGGTTACGGTCAGTGAGCGGGAACCACGAGCTCTCGACCTGAATCATGATGCGATGGCCGCGACGGAAGGTGTGATCGAGATCGGGCATGGTGAAGTCGAGGTCGGTTTCCTTCGCGGGCACCATAGGCTCCGGCTTCTCCCAGCTTGAGCGGAACTTGGCGCGGAATGGCTCGCCGCGCAGCAACTGCTGGTAGCCGCCCATGTGAAGCGGCAGCGCGTCAATCACATGCTTGTCCGGCATCGTGATGGTTTCGGGATCCTCATCGGGATAAACATCGATAAGTTTCACGTCGAAGTCGGAATCTGTGC
>JBEKWT010000304.1:0-4212 GCA_049512795.1 Occallatibacter sp. | reverse complement strand
ATGAAGGCTCTGGGCGAGCGAACGGTGATTCTCGACTGCGACGTGATCCAGGCCGACGGCGGCACGCGGACGGCGGCTATCACGGGCGCGGCGGTCGCACTGGCCCTGGCGCTCCATGCGCTGGTCAAGGCGGGAACGCTCAAGACTTCGCCGCTCAAGCAGCTGGTGGCCGCGACGTCGGTGGGCATCGTGGGCGGCGAGGCGCTGCTCGATCTCTGTTATGAAGAAGACGCGCAGGCCGAGGTCGACATGAACGTGGTGATGACCGCCGACGGGGGCCTGGTCGAGACACAGGCGACGGCGGAAAAAGGAAGCTTCTCGCGGGCGCAATTGAATGGCCTGATCGATCTTGCGGAAGTCGGCCTGAAGGAGATCTTCGCCGCGCAGAGGGCGGTGCTTGGGGAAGCTGGGATCAGTGATCAGGGGTCAGGGACCAGGAATTGACGTTCGGAGCGGCCGGCGGATTCGTCTTGGCACAAAATCGAAGCGCGCGAAATTCGTTGCATCGGCCGCAGGCGTAAACGAATCCTTTCGAAAGTGCGGCCTTGTGCAGAGGTGACATTTCGAATCCGCTCCGGCCGGGAGAACCCAAATGCCAACGAAGAAAATCTCCGCGCCGCAAGACCGCGACGCGAGTCTGCGGCAACACCTGCTCGAACTGCTCAACGGCGGCCACGCGCACGCCGAATTCGATACGGCGGTCCGCAACCTTCCGGCCGCGCTACGCGGCAAGCGGCCCAAGGGCGCCGAGCACTCGCCATGGGAGATTTTGGAGCACCTCCGCATCGCGCAAGGTGACATTCTGGAGTTCTCGCGCGATCCCGGCCACCAGTCGCCCGCATGGCCCAGCGGCTACTGGCCGGCCACGCCCGAGCCTCCAGACGACAAGGCCTGGGACAAGAGCGTGCGCGCCTTTCGCCGCGACCTGAAGGCGATGAGCGATCTGGTGGCGAACCCGGCGACCGATCTATTCGCACGCATTCCGCATGGCAATGGTCAGACCATTCTGCGCGAGGCTCTGCTCATTGCCGATCACAACGCCTACCACCTGGGCGAGCTCGTGCTGTTGCGCCGGCTGCTGGGGGCATGGAGATAAGGAGGCGAGCCAAGCCCGATCGGGACCTTTTCGCAGATCGTGGGACGGGGTTTCGACCTTTTAACGGGGTGATTCGTCTACGAAAAGAGGGCGGGTGTTTCCAACCTCCGCCGGCGCTCGAACGTTGAGGAGCAAGAACTTATGCGATTGGGAACGAAGATGCGTGGAGCCGGCCTCGTTGCGCTCGCGGCGCTCTGGGCCGCAGCCGCGCCCGTGGGTCTGGCGCAACCGCAGCCAGCACCAACACAGTCCACGCAAACGCAAGTCGTGCGCTACCTGGGCACGGTGACGGCAATCAGCGGCGACACGCTGACCGTAAAGACCGATCAAGGCCAAATGAATCAGGTTGAGGTTCCTGCAACGGCGCAGCTGAAGCGCATCGCGCCGGGCCAGACCGACCTGAGCAAGGCCGAGAATCTCGACTTCGCCAGCATCTCGACCGGCGATCGCGTGCTGGTCACGATCGACCCAAATGCGAACGGGGGCGCCACCGGCTCGACGCCGCAGGCCTTGCGCATCATCGCCATCAAGCAGTCCGACGTGGCCCAAAAGCAGCAAGCCGAAGCCGAGCAGTGGAACCAGGGAGTGCATGGCCTGGTGAAGAGCGTCGATGCCGCCGCGGGCGTCATTCAGGTGAACGTGCGCGCAGGAGCCCAAACGAAGGATGTCACCGTGAATACCACCAGTTCCACGGTGCTCAAGCGCTACGCTCCCGGCTCGGTGCGATTCGATCAGGCGCTGCCTGCGCCGATCGCTGCGATCAAGCCAGGCGACCAGTTGTGGGCGCGCGGAACGAAGAACACCGATGGCTCCGCGATTGCGGCGGACGGCATTGTTTCCGGCAGCTTCCTCTCGATCGCCGGAACGATTCTAGCGACCGATACCACCGGCTCGACGCTGACAGTGAAGGACCTGGCCACCAAAAAGCCGGTGACTATTCGCGTCACGGCCGACGCGCAACTGCGGAGGCTCCCCGATACGATGGCTGCTGTACTGGCCGCGCGGCTCAAGGGCGGATCGGGCGGCGCAGGCGCAGGCGCTGCGGGTGCAGGTTCCGCGGGAAACGGGGCAGCAGGTGGAGGCGGGCAGCGCACCTTCAGCCAGGGCGGCGGAGGCGGCGCGTCGAGAATGGACTTCGAAACCGTGCTGGAGCGAGCGCCGGAGATTCAGCTCGCCAGTTTGCAGAAAGGCGAAGCGGTGATGATCGTGGCCACCGAAGATGCTTCGGGCGTGAGCGCTGTGAAGCTCCTGGCCGGAGTGGAACCGCTTCTCGAGGCGCCGCAAGCGCAGGACCTGCTCTCAAGCTGGAGCCTGAGTTCGGGTGATTCCGAGGCGGGCGCCCAGTAATTCCACCAAGTTTTTCATTCATTCGCAGGTGAGGGAATCTTGCATCTAAAATCGCACTCTTTGATCGCTTTCCTATTTGCCTTGGCGCTGGCGTATGCCGGCGCAGCAGCGCGGGCGCAAACGACACCCGCCAATCCAGCTCCGGCAACGCAAGCGGCTTCCGCGACAGCGCCCGCATCGCAAGCGGGCCAAAGTCCGGCAGATCAGGCGCCCCCCGGTCAAGCAGCGCCAGACCAGGCAGCGCCCGCGCAAGCCCCAACGGGCCAAGCAGCACCGGCACCACCCGCAGCAGATTCGACCGGGGCATCTGCGCCGCAAACGGCGCCTCCACCCGCGGCTGCACCAACGGCGCCTGCTGCCGCGCCGCAAAACACACCGCAAGCTCCGCCATCTGGGGCCCAGGCTGTGCCAAATTCTGGTGAGCAGAGTGCGCCAGCGCCGACCGGAACACTGCACGGCCATATCCTCGACCAAACGGGCGCGCTGATTCCCGGCGCGCAGGTGACGGTAGCAACAGCAGCGGGCAAAAACGTGGGCAACGCGACAGCCGATGCCGCCGGCGGCTACCAGATTCGCGGGCTCGCTGCGGGAAGCTATGTGATCGAGGCCAGCTTCTCGGGCTTCGCTCCATTCGTCTCCGCGCCCATTCCGCTGAGCGCGGGACAAATCAAGAACGTCGACATCAAGATGGCGATCGAAGCCGCCCAGCAGCAGGTCGTAGTCACGGATGAAGGCGGGCCGACAGTGAGCACGGAAGCCGGCGCCAACTCCAACTCGATCGTGCTCAAGGGCAGCGACCTCGATGCTCTATCCGATGATCCCGACGAGCTGTCCAGCGAATTGACCGCGCTGGCCGGCCCATCGGCAGGCCCCAACGGCGGGCAGATTTACATCGACGGATTTACCGGCGGGCAATTGCCGCCGAAGTCCGCCATCCGCGAAATTCGCATCAATCAAAATCCGTTTTCGGCCGAGTTCGACAAGATTGGCTACGGCCGCATCGAGATCCTCACCAAGCCGGGATCCGACAAGCTGCACGGGCGAGTCTTCGGCCAGGGGAACGACAAAGACTTCAACACCGGCAATCCCTTCACTACCAATCTGCCTTCCTACTACAGCTTCCAGTACAACGGCACGGTGAGCGGTCCGTTCTCAAAATGGGCGTCGTACTTCGTCAGCGTGGAGCAGCGGAACACGCAAACCGACAATGTGTATTCCATTCCCAACGGACCGGTTTTCGACGCAGCCGCAAACACCTGGTCGATCAGCTCCGGCACGGTTGCGGGCAGTCTCTTCAGCCCGACGAATCACCTGGCGGTTTCGCCGCGCATCGACCTGCAACTGGGCCAGAAGAACACGCTCACGATGCGCTACCAGTTCGAGCGCAACAATGTGAGCGGCTCGCTTGGCCAAACGTCGCTGCCCTCCACGTCCAGCACCGCCGACTCAACCGAAAACGACGTTCAACTGGACGACACGCAGGTGATCAGCGATCGCATCGTGAACGAGACGCGCTTCCAGTACAGCCGGGCCAACTCTTCGTCCGTGCCCGTGAGCACCGCGCCCGGCTTCGGCGTGTCCAGTGTCTTTTCAGGCGGAGGCAACGGAAGCCAGTCGTCCCGCACGCACTCCGATCACCTTGAGTTGCAGAACTTCGTCACGCTCAGCGCCGGCAAGCAGGCCATCAAAATCGGCGCCTGGCTCCGCGACGACCGTAACGCCACTTCGACGGATGGAAACTTCAACGGCAGCTTCAATTTCCCGTCGGT
>JBEKWT010000303.1:0-4218 GCA_049512795.1 Occallatibacter sp. | reverse complement strand
GAAGACATTGAGATCACCACAACAATATGGGCGCGCACGGCGCGCAATCTGAAGTCCCGATTAGCGTTCACAGCGGTGGCAGATGGTTCTGCCGAGGAGATGGCCGATGAAATCGCTCTTGCTGCTTAATGGCTCGCCGCGCGGCGAGCGCTCGAATTCGATGAAAATGCTTTCACGCGTGTCCGAGGGCTGGCAGCGCGGCGGAGGTGCGCCGCCCGAGGAGCTCCACCTTGCGCGGCCCGCCCAGTTTCAGCGCGCTGTTGAGGCATTCGCCGAGTCCAACACCGTTCTGCTCGGCATGCCGCTTTACACCGACGCAATGCCTGCACTGGTGAAGACCTACATCGAAGCGCTGGCGCCCCGTGTGGAATCATCTAAAGCCGGAGGCGACAATCCAACGCTTGCGTTTCTCGTGCAATCGGGCTTTCCTGAGGCGCTGCATTCACGCCCGCTTGAACGCTATCTCGAAAAGCTGTCGCGGCGCTTCGGTTCGCCGTACGCAGGCACCATCGTGCGCGGCGGCGGCGAGGCTTTGCAGGCAATGCCCGAAGACGCGAACCGGAAACTGTGGGCAAGGCTGCGCACGCTCGGCGAACAGTTGGCTCGCGATGGCCGTTTCGGCGCGGAGGAGTTAAAGGCCGTTGCGGGAATCGAGCGCTTTTCACCCTTGGCAATCTGGTTTGCCGGCTGGGTCTTCAAGCTGCCTGTGGCTCAGTTCTACTGGAACGGGATGCTCAAGAAAAACGGCGCTTGGGAGCGGAGATTTGCGGCGCCGTACGGGCCTGCCTTCCAACGATGATCTGTGGGGCCGACAAAATCCGGCCAAGCCGGGGCACGCGGGCGGCCTCACCAATGCGCGCCCAACCGTTCCCGCAGCCATTCCTGCATGGTCGCCGACACGCGCTCCATCGACGCCAGCCGAAACGTAATCTTCTCCGCCTCGACGATGTGATCGTGCCCTGCCAGCTCAACCATCGCATCGACGCGCTCCAGTACTAGATCGTACGAAGGCTTCTTCTGCACCCACGGACTGGTAGCCGCGCAGAGGCAAACGTCGGGCTGCACGTGGCGCAGGATCGAATTCGATTCGAAGATCACGCCGGCCCCTATCGCAGCGTTATTGATCGTGCCGGCCTCAATCTCGCCAGTATTGATCGCGCCGGCCGGCGGCATACACTCCCGCAGAACTTGCTGCACAATCGGCCCCAGCGCGCCCTCGCTCGCCGTCACCAGGAGCGCGCGCCGAGCTCCGGCTGCCAGATAGCGTGCCGTGTCGGTCTCCTGCCCCGGCGCGGTCTCCTCCCAAATCGGAGCCGCCTTGCCATGCTCATGTGCCGTTACTTTGATCGCCGTCCAGGAGATCTCCGGCAGCGCGTGCAACAGTCCGCACACCAGCGCCGTTTTTCCCGCGCCGCGCCCGCCCCCGCCAACAACGATGATGGCCATCGCACGATCACCTGGTCCCTTGGTCCCTTGGTCCCTTGGTCCCTGTCTTTCGCGCCAGCCTCGCCAGCGTCGCCTGCTCGCGCAACACCTGCTGCAGCGGCCGCGCCGGTGTGCCCCAATGCACGGTCCCCGGCTTCAGGCCATCATTGGTCACCGTCTTGCCGCTGAACACGCCCGCTTGCCCGCCAAGAATCACTCCCGGCCCCACGTGCACATGGTCGCCGATGCCCACCTGCCCAGCAAGCACCGCGCCTTTGCCAATCGTGCTCGAGCCCGAGACGCCCGTCAGCGCAACCAGAATCGCATCCTCGCCAATGTCGCAGTTGTGCGCCACGTGCACCAGGTTGTCGAACTTGGCCCCGCGCCGCACGCGCGTTTCGCCCAGCGCGCCGCGGTCAATGGTCGAGTTCGCGCCGATCTCTACGTCGTCTTCGATCACCAGCGTTCCCTGCTGCGGAAACTGCGTGTATGCGCCGGTCGCGGGGTCGCGCACATAGCCAAACCCGTCCGCGCCCAACACCACGCCGGCATGAATCATCACGCGATCCCCGATCGTTGTTCCGGGATAAACCACCACTCGCGGATAGATGCGGCAATGCTCGCCGATGTGCACGCCATCGCCGATCACTGCTCCCGCCTCGATGCGGGTTTCGTCGCCAACCACCACGTCCTTACCGATCACGGCATGCGCGCCCACGGTCACTCCGGTCGCCAGCATCGCCCCTTCGCCAATTACCGCCGTCTCGTGAATCCACCCGCACTCGATCCGGGGGCGCAGCATCTTCGCTGCCCGCGCAAACCACAATTTCGGCTGGTCCGTTTCTATGACCGCGATCGATGGATTCGACGCGTAGCCCGCACTGGTCCCCGGCTTCAGAACCACCGCCGCCGCGGGACTCTTCAGCGCCGCGTCCGCCGTCGCCGCATCCTCGGCAAACAGCAGCTCCGTCGACGCCACGCGCTCGCACCCGTTTACGCCGGTGATCTCCGTCTCCGGTCGCCCCTGCGCCAACTTCCCGCCGAGGGCTTGTTTCAGCTCTCCCAGCGTCATGAGGTCCTCCTCAAAAGGCCCCTTTTCAAGCCATTCTCCATGCTTGATTACCCGAGATGGAATTGTACAGGTTACAACGGGCGAGAAGAGTTCGCGGCACCGGACCCTAGACGGAGACAATCTCCAGTCCGGGAACCAACTGAAAGTGCCGGAGATTGCTGGTGGCAACTTTGTATCCGAGCTCGAGCGCAGTGGCTCCAATCAGCAGATCGGAGATTGGCAATCGAACGCCTCTGGCTGTGCTCTCGCCGTCGATCTGGCCCGCGCGAAGAGCAATCGCGACCGAAATCGGTTGTACCGGGGACACCACGATCAGTTCATCCAAGTACTGTTGCCGCGCGGACATTCTTTGTGGCGAGTCGGCACGGGCGACGCCGTGGGAAAGCTCAACCAAGGTGACCACCGATATGGCGTATTGTTCCCCTGGAAATCTCGCCGCGATTTGCTCCAGGGTTTGGCGGGCACTCAGTCCTCGCCTTTCCGCGGTGATGAATACGGTGGAATCCAGAACCAGGCCCACAGAGTCAGTTCCAGGCCGGTGGGTTCAGAGGCTCGCGATGGGCGGTGATGGCGCCTTCGACATCCCTGGCGAATTCCTCATCCATCACCGCTTTCGAATCATCCGGCAGCAGCGCAATCGCTTCTTCGATGGTGCGGGGTGCCGGAGCAGGCAGGTGCATGATCGCAATCGGAAATCTGTCGGACTCAATGACAACTTCTTCACCCGCGCGCACTCGAGCCAGCAGCCCCGAGAAATCGCGAGCAGCATCGGCCTCGGAGATGCGAAACGTTGCCATGGGTGAATGATACTCCGATTCAACCTTTAGTACAGCCCCGGCTCGCCCGCCGGCCGCGTCTTCCATCTCCGGTGAATCCACAGCCACTGGTCAGGATAGCGCCGAATCCACCGTTCCAGCTCAACCGTCGAGCGCCGCGTGCCTTCCAGAATATCCGCGCCGCGGTCCGCCGTGTGGGGAATCTCGATCTCCGGCCCGAAGTGCAACACGTACTTCCCTTCGCCCGGCTCCCAGAGCATGAATCCCGGCAGCACGGCAGCGCCGGTATTGCGCGCCACGTGCGCCAGGCCCGTCCCGGTGCAGGCATCGATGCCAAAGAACTTCACGAACTCGCCCCGGGGCGGCGTCATATTCGTGTCAATCAACATTCCCACGGTGCCCCCGGAGTGAATCGCCGTGAGCAACCCGCGCCCGAAGTCGTCCTTCGATAAAACATAATTGCCGTGCATGCATCGGATGCGGTTCACATACTCATCGAGGTTTCGGTTATCGAGCCTGCGGATCAGCATGCCCATGGGATGGCCCATCAGCGAGTGATAGAAGCTCGACAGCTCCCACGCGCCCAAGTGTCCAGTGAGAACAAGCACGCCTTTGCCACGCGCCTGCGCCGCCACAAAATGTTCCAGCCCCTCTGTGCGGATCCAGTCGCGCGTATTCTCGGGCGTATACCGCGTCATGCGGCAGAACTCAACAAGCTGCCAGCCCAGGTGAACGTAAACCCGCCGCAGAACTTTTTTCCTGGTTTTGGAGGGGAGTTCCGGGAAGGCCAACAGAAGATTCCGCATGCCTACGCGTCGCAGTCGCCCGAAGCACCAATAGACCCCGAACGCAATGCAACCGGAAAGAACGCGCGCGACGCCACGCGGCAAGCGGCCCAGGCAGCTCGCGACGGCTACAACCAACCCATACTCGAGGTTTTCACCC
>JBEKWT010000302.1:0-5875 GCA_049512795.1 Occallatibacter sp. | reverse complement strand
GTAGAACGCGTCCTGTCCGGCGACGTACAGGCCTTCGAGGGGATCGTTCGCCGCTGGCAGGGGCCGCTGGTGAATATGGCGTGGCGGTACTCCCGCGACCGCGGCCGCGCCGAAGAGATGGCGCAAGAAGCCTTTCTGCGGGCCTGGCGGGGGCTGGCCGGATGGCGGCGCGAATCAAGCTTTTCGACGTGGCTGTTCGCTCTCGCGGCAAACGTGTTTCGCTCCGAGCTGCAGCGGTTTCCCGCAGTCAATGTGCCTCTGGAAGATGCGGTTGAGCCGGCCGGCCCTGCCACGCAGCACGATGGGCTGGCTGGGAGGCAAAGCGACGAAGCAGTAAGAAGGGCTGTGCTGGCGCTGCCCAAACGCTACCGCGAACCGGTGGTCCTCTACTACTTTCACGAGATGGATGTGGCGGCGGCGGCGCGAACGATGGGTTTGCCGGAGGGAACGGTAAAGGCTCGGCTGGCGCGGGGGCGCGAGCTGCTGCGGAAACGGTTTCCGCAACTCAATGAACAAAGCGTGCCGGCATTCAGTTCAACTCTTCGGACCAAGAAGGAGGTCCTGCAATGAAACCCATTGTGAACCCGGAAACGGATCGCGACGCGGATGAATTGGTTGGCCGGATTCTGGCGGCCGAGGAGGGGTTGATTCCCTCGTCGGGGTTTCTGGCGGCGACGATGGCGCGTGTGCGCGATGAAGCCGCTTGCCCCAAGCCAATTCCCTTCCCGTGGCTGCGTGCCCTGCCCGGGATCGTGCTGGCGGTCGCAGTTCTTTGTTGGTGCGGGTTTGAACTGGTGCGCGTAGGTTTGGCCAACGCGCAGGAAATTTCGCTTACTCAACTGCATTTGACCGCCGCTGCTGGGCGCGCACTGGAACCGGCCGGATGGGTGGCGGCCGCTCTTGCCGCGTCAATGCTCTCCTGGCTTTTTGCGCGGCGACTTGCCGGGAGGTCGGGGCTGCTTTAGGGAGCACTTCAAGCAAAAAGCCGCGGATTGGTTTTGGGACTTACTGGTGTTTCGCTTGCCTCGCGCCGAACTGCTGCAGCTTTGCCAAGGTCGCAGCGGCTAGGCCGGAGTCGATGGCCTCGGCGCCCAAGGCGACACCTTGCTTCAAATCGCCGGCGAGGCCCGCAGCGACCAAAACTGCGGCCGTATTTAGCAGAACCACGTCGCGGCGCGCGCCAGCAATGCCGGTGATCACGTCGTAGAGCAGCGCTTTATTCGTGGCCACTTCCCCGCCTGTGAATTGATCGATTGTGGCGCGCGGCAGTCCGGCCATCTCCGGCGTGATGCGCGCGGCTTTCAGTTGCGGCTCGCCGGTCTCCGACTCCTCGATGCGCGCGACGACGGACTCGCCCGTGGTGGTGAGCTCATCGATTCCATCTGTCCCGTGTACAACGAAGGCGCGCCGGGCGCCAAGCGCCGCGAGAGTGCGGCCGACGAGGAGAACGCGGCTGGGAGCGAGCACTCCGACGACTTGCGTGCGCGCGTGGGCTGGATTGGTGAGCGGGCCGACAAGGTTGAAGATGGTGCGAAAGCCGAGCGCGCGGCGAAGCGGGCCGAGAGCCTTCATGGCCGGGTGATAAAGCGGCGCGTAGAGGAAGACGAAGCCGGTTTCGCGCAGCCGGTTTCGCGCAGACATTCGACGGCCAGCTCAGGTGAGAGTTCGATGGGGACGCCGAGGGCTTCGAGCACATCGGCAGCGCCGCAGCGCGAAGTGACGGCGCGGTTGCCGTGCTTGGCGACGCGGGCCCCGGCGGCTGCGGCAACGAGCGCGGCCCCGCAGGAAATGTTGAAAGTCCGCGGGCCGCCGCCGCCGGTGCCAACGCAGTCGACGAGCTGATCCCGCTCCGCATCGGTGAACGGCATGGGCGCCGAGTGCAGGCGCATGACATCCACAAAGCCGGCCAGCTCGGGAGCCTGCTCGCCGCGCGTGGCGAGGACCGCCAGCAGAGCGGCGGTCTCCACCTCCGGCACGCCGCCAGCGAGGATCTCGACAAGGACTTCGGCCGCCTGCTCGCGGGTGAGCGACGCGCCATCCTCGGCCAATGGGCGAAGCAGTTCCTTCACCAGAGACATGAAAGAAGTATTGCAGAGCCGGAGGGTGTTGAGCGAAAGAGAGTCTTTCTTGGAATTGTGTGGCGCATGCTTCTTTCGCCCCTACGGGGCTGGTCGGTTCTTGATGCGGCTTTCCCAGGGCTGCCCCTTCGCTTCGCGAAGTGTTGCCCTGGGCTACTTTCCTGCGCACCCTCCGGGAGCTTGTCGTTGAGTCCGCGAGAGGAATGCGCTTCTCGACGCACTGAGTCACGCTTTCGCCTGCATTACGTCGCGGAATTCCAGCCGAATTCTGCGTGGTAAGCTGAGAATCGGTCGAGGTCTTAATCGGTTGAAAATTCACGAGTATCAAGCAAAAGGAATTCTGGCGAAGTATGGCGTCGAAGTGCCCAAAGGCGAGGAAGCGGCCACCTTCGAAGATGCCATAGCGGTAGTGCGCAAGCTATTTGCCGAGGGCGCTCCGGGAGTGGTGGTAAAGGCGCAGATTCACGCGGGAGGCCGCGGCAAAGGCGGCGGCGTGAAAGTGGCCAAGACACGCGAGGACGCCGAACTGCACAGCAAGAACATTCTGGGCATGACGCTGGTGACCCACCAGACCGGGCCGCAGGGACAAAAGGTGCAGCGGCTGCTGCTCGAGGAGACCGCGGCCATCGAGCGCGAGCTCTATCTCGGCATCGTGCTTGACCGGAGCGAGGGCAAGCTGGTGTTCATGGCTTCGCAGGCCGGCGGCATGGAGATTGAAGAAGTGGCGGCCAAGACTCCCGAGGCGATCTTCAAGGAAACGATCGATCCGGCCGTTGGTTTTGGCGCGTGGCAGGCGCGGAAACTGGCCTTCGCGCTGGGGCTGAAGCCGACGCAGATCAACCATGCGGTCACTTTTTTCCAAAGCCTGTACAAGGCTTTTATTGAGGCAGACGCGTCACTGTTGGAGATCAATCCCTTCATCACGACGACCGATGGCGGGCTGTTCGCACTCGACGCCAAGATGACCTTCGACGACAACGCCCTGTTTCGCCATCCCGACATCAAGGCGCTGCGTGACGTTGCCGAGGAGGATCCGCTGGAGGTGGAAGCAAGCAAGTACGCGCTGAACTACATCAAGCTGGACGGCACCATCGCCTGCATGGTGAACGGCGCGGGCCTGGCGATGGCGACGATGGACATTATTCAGTACGCAGGCGGCAGTCCGGCGAACTTTCTGGATGTGGGCGGCGGAGCAACGCAGGAGCAGATCGAGCACGCCTTTGAGATTTTGCTCTCCGACAAGAACGTGAAGGCCATCTTCATCAATATTTTTGGCGGCATTCTGCGCGTTGACCGGCTGGCGACGGGCGTGGTGGCGGCGGCGCGAAATCTGCATGTGAAGGTGCCGATTGTGCTGCGGCTGGAGGGCACGAACGTGGAAGAGGGGCGCAAGATTCTCAAGGAGTCCGGATTGAATTTCCAAGTGGGCGCAACGATGAAAGAAGCGGCGGAAATGGTCGTCGCCGCTGCAGCGGGAGCATAGAGATGTCAGTTTTGGTCGATAACGATACACGTCTCATCGTGCAGGGCATCACCGGCAAGGAGGGAACGTTCCATGCCAAGGGCTGCGCGGAATACGGAACGAAAGTGGTTGGCGGTGTGACTCCGGGCAAAGGCGGGACGATGCACGAGGGTTGGCCGGTGTTCAACACTGTGGCGGACGCAGTGGCGAAGACCGGCGCGAACGCGACGATGATCTTTGTGCCGCCGCCGTTTGCCGCCGACGCGATTCTCGAAGCCGAAGACGCGGGGATTCCGCTGATCGTCTGCATTACCGAGGGGATTCCGACGCTCGACATGGTGAAGGTGTGGGCCAAGCTGAAGACGTCGAAGTCGCGGTTGATCGGGCCGAATTGCCCGGGCGTGATTTCGCCGGGCAAGGCGAAGATCGGCATCATGCCGGGACGGATTCACAAGGAAGGATCGATCGGGATTGTTTCGCGGTCAGGCACGCTGACCTATGAGGCTGTGCATCAGTTGACGCAGCGTGGGATCGGACAGTCGACGGCGATCGGCATCGGCGGCGACCCGATTATCGGTACGACGCACATTGACGCGCTGCGGCTTCTGAACGACGACCTGGGCACGGAAGCGATCATCATGATCGGAGAGATTGGCGGAACTGCGGAGGAGGCTGCGGCGGAATTTGTGAAACGGCACGTGAAGAAACCAGTGGTAGGATTTATCGCCGGGCAGACCGCGCCTCCGGGGCGGCGGATGGGTCATGCAGGCGCGATCATCAGCGGCGGCCAAGGCACGGCGGCCGATAAGATGAAGGCCATGGCCGCAGCGGGAATCCACGTCGTGGTTTCGCCGGCCGAAATTGGCGCCACGCTGGCGAAGGTGATCGGCAAGGCGTGAAAAACGACTATTAGCCCTTAGCTCTTAGCCGTTAGCGCGGCTAGCGTGGGCGGAGTTCGTCAGCTTCGCACTGAAAAACGAGAAACTCAAAGATCAGAGTGCGGAGGCTGAGTCCATCGACAGGACAGTAACTTGTGGCGGATTACCTCCAGCATCAAAAAGTCCCTGAACACCTGCTTTCGCTCCCCAGCCGAGGTGGATAATCGATGCATCGACATGCTCACTGGGACCATTGGCCGCTGCCGCGGTTACGGCCCAGTTGCATGCTGTATGAGAACCTACTTTTGTTGTCATGGTTTTGCCTTCCCCAGATGATTGCGGTGTGAACCCTCGCTGCTGATGCCGGCGATGGATCGAGAGGGTCGACCTCGATTCCGACTGGCCTTGAGAGGATTCCACGGAACTGCGTTGGTTTCTATGAACCGTCCATTGCCTGCGCCGGCGGATGCGCCGCCGCTTCGCTATTGGTTTGCGGGCCTCAAGCTTGAGGCCGATGGGACGCTTCTGCGCGGGGAGACGCAGCTCGGCCTGCCCACGGAGGAGGCGGCGGTTTTGCGCTTGCTGCTCATGCGGGCAGGCGAGATCGTGAGCCCGATCGAGCTCAAGCGCGCCGTGTGGGGCGAAGAGCATGCTTCGGGCGCGGTCGTCACGAAGTGCGTTGCTTCGCTCAGGGAGCGGCTGCAACCCGCGGACTGTATCGAGGGCGTCTATAAGCGCGGGTACCGGATCTCCGCTGCTGTGGAGACCGATGACGTGCAGGAAGCTGGCGCGATGCCGCGGCTTGCAATCCTGCCAATCGCGATTGGGTACGGTGTTCCAGAGTATCTTGGCTCGGCGATCGCTGAGGCAGCGATGGAGCAGTTGAGCGGAGCCGAGTACGCGGTTGTGTCGGTGGTGGCACGCGAATCGGTGTTCACTCTGGCGCGGCGCGGAATGACGCCGCATGAGATTGGCAAAGCGCTCGAGGCGGATCTTGTTCTCAACGGCCAGCTGCATGCAACGCCGGAGCGGCTGAGGCTGCGAGTCGAGATGATCCAGGTTGCGGATGGCGCCGAGCTCTGGATCGAGGATCTGATGGTGGAGCGTGGCCGGGTCATGGAGCTCGAGCGGGAGCTGGTGAACCGCGTGAGCAGCCGCATCCGTTGCGGCGGCTTTTCCATCGCGGCAGTTGCGGCGGCCGAAGTTGCGCGCGAGGCTTCGGCGCAGCGTAGCGAGGCGCATGAGCTCTATCTGCGCGCGCATCATGAGTGGCAATCGCTGGAACGGCACCGGATGCAGGATGCGATGGGCCGGCTGTTGCGGGCCATCGAGTTGGATCCTTCGTTCATCGCGGCGCGCACTGACCTTGCGCATCTCTGCGTGACGCAAGCGTTTTACGGCTTCATGTCGCCGACTGCGGCCGCGAGCATGGTACGGAGAGCGGCGGGGCAAATCCC
>JBEKWT010000301.1:0-4297 GCA_049512795.1 Occallatibacter sp. | reverse complement strand
GTGCCCCATCCTAAACGCGCATTCTGCGTTTAGGGTGGGATCGCACCAACCCGCGCAAACCACTATCGCCCGTGTAAAAAGCACGGGCCAGAACCTCTACCCACTGCCAAACAAATCTGTTCGGGTGAGAAGCTGCGGGAGTTGGGTTCCAATCGGAACCCTGGCTGCGCCGGACCACGAACTCCCTGTTCGAGCTATCTGGTCCCGCAGCCGGTGGCCTGTTCCATCAAAGGCCCGCCAGAACCTCTATTCAGATAAGGTCCGGAGGAGCACACCTGGACCCCAGGCGCAACACCGCGCAAGGTTCTTAGAATACTGGAAATTAGACCCCAAGTCAACGAAAGACGCGCCTATTGGCCTTGTGGATCAAGCGGGAAAGCGGTGCGCCCCTCCGACCCGGCGCCGCCGGAAACTTCCGGCCCAATCCCTGCGTACCTGCCTTTATTCAGTAATCTGCTTCCTGAAGCTAAGCGACCTCAGCCTCTCTCATCATCGTTTTCGGAGGATTCGAATATGCTCGTCGAAGACGCTCAACGCCACGTCCGTACAAGTTTCATCGGCGGCTTTTGGGGTCAACTCGCCTCGTCTGCAATCTGGCTCGCGTCGGCCGCTCTCGCAACGTGGAGCACTCCGCGTGCAGCAATATCAACCCTCGTAATCGGCGGATTCTTCATCTTCCCGGCTACCCTGCTCATGCTGCGTTTAACCGGCGGGCCGGCCTCGCCCACAATCGGCAACCCCATAAAAAACAACCCCCTGACCAAACTCGGAATGCAGATCGCCTTTACGTTGCCGATGACGATGCTTCTGCTTGTTCCTGTCACCGTGTTTCGTTTGAACCTGTTTTATCCCGCGCTCCTGATCCTGCTCGGCGCGCACTATCTTCCTTTTGTCTTCCTCTATGGCATGCGCATGTTCATTGGCTTATGCGCCATCCTCGTCTCGAGCGGCATCGTCATCGCACTTTACCTTCCGCAGACCTTCTCGCTCGGCGCCTGGGTTGGCGGCCTCACGCTGTTCATTTTTGCCTGCGTCGGCCGCGTTGTAATCCAACGTGAAACGCGTCTTCGTATCAGGGCCTGACTGGTAGGTCGGGGATTCATCCCCGACTGCCGCAACCGCTCCAAGAGAAATGCGAGCTTTAGCGCCTGAGGAACAGCATCTCCATACCAGCCAAACGTCGCTAGAACTGGTTGCATAAATAGATGTCCGAGCCGCAAGTCATTGTTATTACGGGTGCGAGCCAAGGTCTTAGGCATTTATGCAACCAGCTCTAGTCAAATGCCCATTTGGATGGTTGGAAGAAGGTGGTGCGCCCGGAGAGATTCGAACTCCCGACCTAACGCTCCGGAGGCGTTCGCTCTATCCAGCTGAGCTACGGGCGCGCTTCATCAGAATACCGCATTTCCTGAATTCGCCCGCCCCCGGGCAGTCGCGCCGTCTCAGCTTCGCCCCCGACAGCCAAAATACACAAAAGCCCCTCGCTTCCGAGAGGCTCCGTGTCATATCGGAGGGAAGTGGTGTCCTGCAGGTTGTATACGGTTCCGCGCTTGCTGGCCGCGCCCTGCCGGACTTACGCCAGTGAGCTGCTGATGTTGCTGAACACGGTGTTCACGGCGTTGGCCACATTGGTGACGCCGGTGATGCAAACGAGAGCGATCAGGCAAACCAGAAGCGCGTACTCAACCAGGTCCTGACCTTCTTCGCCGTTCTTCAGTCCCTGGAATTTCGCGTAAAGATTCATAAACAGGCTGTTCATTTGTGTTCTCCTTGGTAGTCGAAATTTACCGCTCTGCGAAGGCCGCGGGATGTACACCGAGTGACGGGAAGAAATCGAGTCCGCCCCCCTCGGTACCTCCTTCAAGTGCATGTTCGTAACATTGAACCCCGTTACCATTGCTGGCTCAATCACACTTTCGTGTTATTCGTTGGCACTCCTGCGCCGTTCCCTGCCGATGCCCACAGCTCTTCCCGTATCATGTCCTGTAACCAACGCAGAATCAATATCATCGAGCGAGTGCCTTCACGGTTCCACAGTTTTGTCTTTCTTGGTTCCGGCAAAATTTTCGATCTCGCGCCATGCCCCCGTGCCGCAAATTGCAGCTAAGGGCTGATTGCGGAAGGCTGAGAGCTGAAGGCCTGGTGGGCGCGGAAAAAATCGAGCTTTAGCCGTTTCGCGGGCGTCTGAGCCCGCAGGCGAAATCCTGAGTCCGCTTCTGCGGATGAAGAACCTGGGACGCACTCCGCCTACGCTGAAGCTGCGGCGCGACAGCCTTCGCTCTTCAAATGGTTTGCCGAGCCGAAGCCCGATTGAGCGGGCGAAGGCTGGTGGACGCGGAAGGAATCGAACCTTCAACCTGTCGGTTAAGAGCCGAATGCTCTGCCAGTTGAGCTACGCGTCCTTGGGGTTCAAAAAGCCGCTCTAGTGACTTTCCTGCGCGACTTCAGGCGGAGCAGAAAATCGCTTCCGCACCTTGAAAAATATACCACAGACTCAGCGCGCACCCAAGCGTTCCACAGCCTTCATCGCGCTAGCTTTTCGTCGCCACGCGAATGTGTAGTTCCCTCAGCTGCTGTTCTGTCACAGCCGTAGGCGCTTCGGCCATCAAATCAATGGCCTTCGCCGTCTTCGGGAAGGTGATCACTTCGCGCAAGTTGCTTGCCCCGGTCAGCAGCATCACAATGCGATCGAGACCCAGCGCGATGCCGCCATGCGGAGGCGTTCCATATTCCAGTGCGTCGAGAAAGAAGCCGAATCTTGCTTTCGCTTCCGCCTCGCTGATCCCAAGCGAGGCAAAAATCTGCTGCTGCACGTCCTTGCGGTGAATTCGAATCGATCCCGATCCAAGCTCGAGTCCGTTCATCGCCAGGTCATAGCAATTCGCGCGCACGCTCGCCGGATCGCTCTTGAGGTTCGCCATGTCGGCCTCAATGGGCGCTGTGAACGGATGGTGCGCGGGCATCCACTTGGCCAAACCCAGGTCGTACTCAAACATCGGAAAATCGGTGAGCCACATCGGATGGAAGGCCTGGCTGCCATCAATCAGTTCATTCGCCGCGCCCTTCTCCGCCGCGTTTTGCCCTGACGCGCCTCGTACAGCCGCGTTTTGAACCACCTCGTCGGTGACCCTGAAAGCGCCGTGCCGATCGGCATACTTCTTCGCCAGCTCCGCGCGGAAGTTGCCTGCCGCGCCGTAAACATTGATCTCGCGCTCCGAAAGCCTGCCGGGGAACTTGGTGTCGCTGGCTTTGATGTGGTGCGCCGGATTGCCCGCGACAACAATCACGAAGTCCGCGTCCGCCGCGCCGGCCAGCTCGCGCACCTTCGCGGCCGCCTCGGGGAATCTCTTCTGGAGCCGCTTGAAATCGTCGATGAACTTTGCGCCCTTCTTCTGGTCGAAGAGGGGATGATTGTCCTCGCGCTCCTTGCGGCTCAGCTCGCCCACGCCGGGAATGCGCAGCGCCACCACCGGCAGCGCGGGATCGATCTGTAGCGTCACCAGCGCGTCGTCGGTAAAAGCCGGCCGCACATCGGTCAGTCCCGGCAGCCGCAGGTCAGGCTTGTCGGTGCCGTACTGGCGCATCGATTCATCGTAGGAAATGCGCGGGAAGGGAATCGGCAAATCGATTCCCGCCGCCGCAAACCCCGCCTTCATGAACTGCTCAACGACGCCGAAGACCGTCTCCTGCTTCGGAAAACTCATCTCCAGATCCACCTGCGTGAACTCGAGCTGGCGATCGGCGCGCAAATCCTCATCGCGGAAGCACCGCGCAATTTGAAAATACCTGTCGAAGCCCGAGATCATGAGGATCTGCTTAAAGATCTGCGGCGATTGCGGCAGCGCGTAGAACTCGCCCGCATGAACGCGGCTCGGTACCAGAAAATCGCGCGCGCCCTCGGGCGTTGACTTGGTCAGAATCGGCGTTTCGATCTCGAAAAAGCCCTGCTTGCTCAGGCTCTCGCGAATGGCCAGCGTAATCTCATGCCGCAGCTTGAAGTTGTGCTGCATCTCGGGGCGCCGCAGATCGATGTAACGGTATTTGAGTCGAACTTCCTCGTTCTGGATCGCTTCTTCGGACGGCGAAAACGGCGCTAGCCGCGCGTCGTTCAGAACGCGAATCTCCGTGGCCTCAATCTCGATCTCGCCAGTTGGCATTTTAGGGTTGATCGCGTCCTTGTCGCGCAGCCTCACCTTGCCGACAGCCGCAACCACGTACTCGGGCCGCACCTGTTCGCCCTTCGCGTGGCCCTCGGGAATCAGGTCGTGGTCGAGCACCACCTGCGCAATTCCCGTGC